>JAYUOW010000179.1:0-12668 GCA_043760555.1 Betaproteobacteria bacterium | reverse complement strand
CGGTTCTCGACGCACAATTAGCGCCATCTTGGCGTGGGTTTTATGGCCAACCACACCGTACACCACATGCGCGCCCACTTCTTCCAAACGTGCTGCCCAATTTAAATTTGCTTCTTCATCAAAACGCGCCAACAGTTCCACCACCACAGTCACTTCTTTACCGCGCTTGGCCGCTTCAATCAGCGTTTCCATAATCACGCTATCGGTGCCGGTGCGGTACACGGTTTGCTTGATAGCGACTACCAGCGGGTCTTTTGCGGCTTGCTCGATAAACTCAATGACTGGTGCAAACGACTGAAACGGATGGTGCAGCAGCACATCATTTTTGCGAATCGTTTCAAACAATCCAGCGCCCTTGCCCAATGATTTCGGCACACCAGCTAAAAACGGTGCAAATTTTAAGTCAGGGCGATTTACTTGATCCGGCACGCTAATCAGCCGCACCAAATTTACCGGACCATCTACGCGATACAAGTCATCGGCATCCAGCTCAAATTGCGATAGCAAAAACTGCGTCATAGATTCTGAGCAATTTTCAGCCACTTCAAGCCGCACCGCATCACCCAAATGACGCTGCGGAAGCTCGCCCTGCAGGGCGGTGCGTAGGTTTTTAACTTCTTCGTCGTCCACAAATAAATCACTATTGCGGGTGGCTCTAAATTGATAGCAGCCGAGCACGTCAAGCCCCGAAAATAGCTCGCCTACGTGCTGGTGCAGCACGGAGGTTAAGAAAATAAAATCATTATCGCCATCGGTAATATCAGCGGGCAATTTGATCACGCGCGGCAACACACGCGGCGCTTGCACGATAGCGCGTTGCGCATCGCGACCAAAGGCGTCTCGGCCACTAAGTTCCACGGCAAAGTTCAAGCTTTTATTAAACACACGCGGAAACGGATGCGCCGGATCAAGCCCGATGGGCGTCAGCAGTGGCATCATTTCTCTAAAAAAATACGCCCTCACCCACGCCTGTTGCGCCACATTCCAGTGCGCACGCCGCAAAAACCGAATGCCCTCAGCCGCCATTTGCGGAAACAACGCGTCATTTAGCAAGGCATATTGCTTGGCCACAAGCTCGTGCGCTTCTAACACCACACGCGCAAAAACTTCCTTTGCCGTTGCTCCATCAAGCCCACGGGCTGCGGCTTTCAGCTTAATTTGCTCTTTTAAACCAGCGGCGCGAATTTCAAAAAACTCATCTAAATTGGATGAGACAATCGCCAAGTATTTTAGACGTTCTAGCAGCGGAATTTTTGCATCCTCCGCCTGCGCCATCACGCGACGATTAAATGCTAACAACTGGGTTTCACGATTTAAAAACTGCTGCGCATTGGTTTCAGACAGAAGCAAAGCTTGCATATTTTTCGCGTCGGTTTTACCGGCTCGCGCTTTTGTAGAAGAAGTTTTTAGCATAATGATGATAGTTTACAGAATTAAGACAAACCAAATTTATGTTGCCCCATTTTGGGCAACACGCTCATAAATACGACTTTTGCGTGACAGCGCGTTTTCACGCGGCTGTCCTATGACATACTCACCACATTTTAATAATCTCTCGACTGGGTTGCTAATGCCTCATAGAAACTTGCCAATAGCCCTACCCGAAACCCTAGCCGCGGTTGATTTAGGCTCAAACAGCTTTCACCTACAAATTTCCCGTGTGGTCGACGGCCAGCTCTACATGCACGATTCGCTTAAAGAAACCGTGCGCTTAGGCTCCGGCATCACGCCTGACAAAAACATCGAACCTAAAACCGCCGAGCGCGCTTTAAACGCGCTAAAAATTTTCGGTGAGCGCTTACGCGGCATGCCCGCTACGTGCGTGCGCGCGGTAGGCACCAACACCTTTCGTGTCGCTAAAAACGCCAAAGACTTCGTGCGCGCAGCTGAAGCAGCACTTGGGTATCCAATAGAAATTATTGCCGGCCGCGAAGAAGCGCGCTTAATTTATTTAGGCGTGGCGCACAGCTTGCCGCCGATGAGTGCGGAACGCTTAGTGGTAGACATTGGCGGTGGCTCAACCGAATTTATCATCGGTACGCGCCTAAAACCAAAGCTTGCAGAGAGCCTATACATGGGCTGCGTCAGCTATTCGGAGCGCTATTTTCCCGATGGAAAATTTGATAAAAAAAACCTGCGCTTAGCCCAATTTGCAGCCCAACGCGAACTTGAAACCATCGCCAGCACCTATCGCAAAATGGGCTGGAAACAAGCCATCGGCTCCAGCGGCACCGCCCGCGCCTTAGCCCAAATACTCGCCGCTAATGATCCAAACCAGCAATATACTGAGACCGAAATAACCCGCGCAGGACTACTGTGGCTGCGCGATAAAGCCCTAGATGCGGGCTCCTTCAAGGATTTAACCATCCCAGGTGTACGTGCCGACCGCATCCCCGTACTAGCAGGCGGCCTCGCCATCATGCTCACTGTGCTAGAAGAATTAGACATCAAAAAAATGTTGGTAGTAGACACCGCCCTGCGCCAAGGCGTACTAGTAGACATGCTAGGCCGCACCCAACATGAAGACATCCGCACCCTAACCGTATCGCAATTTGCAAAACGCTACCATGTAGACCAAGCCCAAGCCGATAGAGTTGAACGCATGGCCGTCCACTTTTTATCCCAATTGCAGCGCGAATTTGATGCAGATAGAAATGAATCCGATTACCGCAAACTGCAACTTCTGCAATGGGCCTGCCAATTGCACGAAACCGGCATCGACGTGGCGCAGGCGGCCTATCACAAGCATTCCGCGTACCTGCTAGCAAACGCCGACATGCCCGGCTTTTCAAAAACCGAACAAACGCGGCTAAGCGCCCTCGTGCTCGGTTGTAGGGGCAAGTTGGAAAAACTAGCAGCCAGCATAGGCTTAGATAACGAGCTTATTGAGCTCACCTTCTGCCTGCGCCTAGCCGTACTACTATGCCGCAGCCGCCGCAATATGAACCAAACGCTATTTAGCGTAAGCCGCATTGAAAACGGCTTTAAGCTAAGCGTCGGTGCGGCGTGGCTGGTGGAACATAATTTGACGGAATATAGCTTGAAGGGGGAAGCCAAAGATTGGGCGGGGCTGAAGATGCGGTTTGAGCTTGATTGATTGTCACCTTCAGTATCAAAAGCCTGTTGATTTATGCATCAAATCGAAGGGTACATTTTGCAAACATCCCTAAGTCGTTTGAGCGGGAGCGCTTGAAAAGCGAGACAGGCGTTCATCATGCATCAAGTGCTTAGCCAAATTTTTGATTTTTGCTTCAACCCACGCGAATTACTGCGAAGATAGTCGTCATGCGAAAAGTGAGATCCCTCCGCTGATTGGCCTCCGCTAATGCCTGCTAAGGTTTGTCGATATAAGCACCCGAAAACTGGGCCAAACACTCAAAAAATCTGCTGACCCAGCAATGTAGTAAAATATAGCAAACGGAGGCAAAATTTAGCCGCGACGAGCTAGACCTTGGCTTTGTTTGCGGCGATGTCCAGCATATAGATTCAAAATAGGCGAAATATGGGCTAAGCAGAAGAATTTTGAGCCTGTAGCCTTCACTGCTGCTCGGACGAGGTACACTCAAGCGGCAGCTATTTCTGAAATCCACATCAACGATGCCTTTTGCATTTCTTTTTAGCAGTTGTATGTTCTGATCTATTATTATTAGCACCGTACACTTAGAGCTTGCGAACGTCAGTCTCTTCGCGTCAATTTTTTCAAATCAAACCAACCCGTGGAGAATTTAATGATGTCACTCGCAGCCGCGCTTCGAAGTCTTACTTTTGGATTTTTTTGTTTAGTTTTTTCTGGTTCGACTTTTGCCCAAGTGCTGACTTCTGACGTAACCGTTTTTGGCTCAGTCGCTCAGGGTCAATCAGTTTTCTACTCAATAAACGTTCTACCTTCGCAATCCGTTTACATTTATTTGCAGCCATCGTCGGGCGACGCTGACTTGGCGGTGCGCTGGGATGTCGCCCCCACGTTCACCTCGCCCACAGACGTGTGCTTAAGGCAAGAAACTGGCCTAACCGGCGAGGTGTGCAATGTTGCTAGACCCAACGGAGGAACGCTCATTATCGGTGTTAACGGCTACCGCGCTTCAAGCTTTTCCCTGAAGGCAAGCCTAATAGCTGTAACGACCCTTGTCCCGAACTCAACACAATCTGGGTCACTTTCGGCAGATTTTTTTAGGGTCTACCGGATGGATCTTACCGCCGGATCCGCGATAACCCTTGACCTTCGATCTATAACTGGTAACGTAAATTTGTATGCGCGTTGGGGTAGCTTGCCTACGCAGACTTCAGCCGACATTTGCGCAAGCGCTAATTTGAATGGCGCAGACACGTGTCTGCTATCTACCCAAACTGGAACGTTATATGTTGTCTCCGTTGCGCCAAGTACCCCGGCCGTTCAATCTGCTTTTTCGCTAACCGCAACAATGGCTTCTGTGCTACCCACATCCGAAGCAATCGTTGCAAACGCGACTTATTCGGGGAGCGTTGCGGCAAGCACTTATCGCTACTACTCGATAAGCCTGCCCGCTGGTCAGCCGGTCACAATTGCAGTTGCCCCCTTGTCCGGCGACCCTGACCTTTATGTTGGAAATGTAACGCTGCCCACTACGGCCAATTTTACGTTTCAGTCAAACGTTGCCGGAATGGAAAGTGTGTCTTTTACGCCTCCGGACACGCGTATTTACTACATCGGGGTGTACGGATTCCCCTCTGCCGCCACCGCAACCTACACGCTTCGCGTAAACACCGCAGCCACTTCGGGTTTCGTATATCGAATCTATTCCCCAGTCACAAACTCCTATTTTTTAACAACAGATTCCAATGAGTATAACTATCTCGCTACGATAGGGTATCGACGAGATGGATCGCTCGGGGGATCTATTGCGGCAGACGCAGTTTTTCCAGGTTCGACTGGCGGTACCATTCCCTTGTTTAGACTCTATAGTCCTAGTTTGCGCGTTCACTTTTTTACGACCGATGAAAATGAATATAACTACCTTGGACGATTTGCGGGGTACAGGCAAGAAGGGCGAATTGGTAATTTTTTTCGGAACGCTAATACTTTGACTACGCCAGTGTACCGCGCTTATAACGGCATCCTTCAGAGGCACATTTGGACAGCAAATTTAGATGAGTATCTTACCTTACAGCGCGCAGGGGGTTGGACTGGTGAAGGCATTATCGGACATTTGCTTAAATAAGCCGTTGCTTTCCACAAATCAAATAAAGCCCGCATTAGCGGGCTTTATTTATACCTTACCTTTCATTTCATTGAGCTAGTTTATCGACGTAAATACGCCGAAATAGTGGGAAGAGTTCACCTAGGGGTGGTGTAAAACATGGGTCTCTAAAATCAATACCCGCCCTGCGGCCCCGCATAGTTTTCAAATCGCGTATTTTGCCCAATAAATGTTAAACGCTCCATGCCGATGGGGCCGTTACGTTGTTTGCCGATGATAATTTCGGCGCTGCCTTTGTCGGGGCTGTCGGGGTTGTACACTTCGTCGCGGTAGATAAACAGGATGACGTCGGCGTCCTGCTCGATCGCACCGGATTCGCGTAAGTCACTCATTACGGGGCGCTTATTGGGGCGTTGCTCTAGGGATCGGTTTAGCTGGGATAGCGCTACTACCGGCACTTTTAGCTCTTTGGCGAGCGCTTTTAAGCCGCGTGAAATTTCGGAAATTTCCGTGGCACGATTTTCGCCGTTGCCGCTGGAGGATGACATTAGCTGCAGGTAGTCGACGACGATTAAGCCCAGCGCACCATATTGCCGCCACATACGGCGGGAACGGGCGCGAACTTCTAGGGCGTTGAGCGCGGCGGATTCATCAATTTGGATGGGGGCTTCGTTGAGCTTTACGAGCGCACTGTTGAGTTTGTCCCAGTCTCTAGCATCTACCCTGCCCGTGCGCATTTTTTGGGCGTCTACGCGGGATACAGAGCTTAAAAAACGCCCTGCAATTTGGGTGCCGCCCATTTCCATCGAGAAAATGAGCACAGGCAAACCCAGGTTTACGCCAACGTGTTCGGCAATATTTAGGCTAAATGCGGTTTTACCCATGGATGGGCGACCAGCAACGATGATTAAATCGCCCGCGTGCATGCCGGAGGTGCGTTCGTCTAAATCTTTAAAACCGGTTTCAACACCAGTGACGGCATTGGGGTTTTTGGATAGCTCATCCAAGCGCGTCATCACCTCACCTAGTAAGGTGGACATGGACGCGAAGCCTTGATTTTGCTTGCGCCCCATTTCGGCGATGTCGAATACTTTTTTCTCGGCTTCATCGAGCATTTTACGCGCGTCACGGCCGCCTGGGCTGTATGCGGTATCAGAAATTTCTTCGCCCACGCGGGCTAAGTTGCGCATGATGGCGCGTTCGTAGACAATTTCCGCATAAAGCCGAATATTGGCCGCACTAGGCGTGCCGTCTGCTAAGTTGCGCAGATACATCATGCCGCCTACGCCTTGCAGCTCGCCCGATAAATTGAGCGATTCGGCGACCGTTAACACGTCGGCCGGTTTGGCTTCTTCGATGAGCTTACACACATGATGGTAAATACGCCGGTGGTCATCGCGATAAAAATCGGCCTCGGATACCACATCACCGATTTTGTCCCACGCTTCGTTGTTGAGCAGCAAGCCGCCGATGACGGACTGTTCGGCTTCAATGGAGTGCGGGGGCATGCGCAGGGACGTCACATCAAAGTCGCCCATGTAGCTGGGGGTATTGTCGTTCATGCCGGCTTGGGCGTTTGGGCTGTTGGGGCCATTGAATGGCGCAATATTTGAACTAGTCGAGTTGAAATTGGCGGCCATATTGAGTTTCACGCGGCGTAGTGGATAGGTCTGCCATGATGCTTGATTTTATCCACAGCCGCAACGGATAACCTTTGTATAGGCTGTGGATAAGTAGCTGTCTCCGATGCGTTCTATCGCTTCAACAGATAACCGATCAAACTGTCAAAGTTCCAGCCCGCGTTCGCGATTAAAAACTGTAGCTCATTTTGATCGGTTGTCCATAAATGCCGCTGTATCGTCGGGTTATAAAGCCTAAAAAATGGTAAAGCCAAAGGACTCGGAGAATTGGATAAATTACCAACTGAACCTTCTTGATTCCAGCCAAGATTACTGAGTACGTTGTATTCATTTACATCCGTGGTGTACAAATGCCGCTGCAAACTAGGGCTGTACATCCTAAATAGCGGCACGGTGACTTTACCGCCCACACTACCTGTCGCCGCCAATAAGTCGCCTACGGGTCCGTCTTGGCTAAAACCTACAGTTTTCAAAAACGCATTTTCATTCGCGTCTGTGGTGTAGAAAAAAGCCCGCTGCGCGACGTTAAAGAGCCGATAATATGGCAACCGAGCGCCAACAACAAGGTCACCAGCGCTAAGCAGGGGCATCGTTACCGCATCAATCCAAGCCCTATCCTGCCCACCGCTCGACAAGTTATCTTTAACATAACTCCACCTCAGTGTATGGATTCCTGCGGTTATTGGTGTGCTAAATACCGCCCATCCGGTTTCGCCTGTAAACGCCGCCCGCTCTGCGCCGTCTATGCTAAATCGCAAGAAATCAAACCCTGCCTCGCTGGATATCCGGTACGCAAAGGAGACTTCGCCTGCCGCAAAATTACCGGTGATTTGTGTGGCCGAAATCGCCGCGTTACCGATGGCATCTGACCTCAAGCTGAACCCACCTTCGAAGGTGCTATCTGTCGCTAACGCCCAGTTAGCGGCCGTTCCCGGTGTTTGTATGAATCCTGCCGGGAATACATTATTGGCGGGCCAAGGGTCGTAAATGGTCACCTCCACCGTCGCCGGCGCGCTCAGTGTTGCCCCCACCGGATTACTTAAATTAATCACAAAAGTTTCACTACCTTCGGCGATTGCATCATTAGCGATGGGCACGTTGATATTTTTATCAGTCGTATCGCCATTTGCCCAGCTTAAAGTGCCTGATGTTGCGGTATAGTCGCTGCCGGCAGCGGCGGTTCGGTTTGCAGTGGCATAGGTAACACTGACTGCACCTAGGTTACTGTTAAGGCGCTTTACGGGAATGCTTACGCTACCGCTATTTTCACCAACAGCAGCGGTAGACGCTGCAAATTGTAGCCCTGGCGCAGGAGGCGCAACTATACTGATGTTGGCGATTGACTCCGCCCTTTGGGTTGCAGCGACTGCGTCGGTCAGGAAGACCCAGAAGCTACGCGGGGGGGGCGTGTTGGCATTTAGCAGCGGCACAACAATATTTCGGCTGGTTGCGTCACCATCAGCCCAGACTAGTGTGCCCGATTGAGCTGTGTAGTCGATGCCAGCGATGGCTGAGCTGTCTACGGTAGCAAATTTTACGCTCGCTGCACCGGCATTGCCGCCTTCGCGGGTAACCAGAAGAGTCACACTCCCCGCATCACGCCGCGCAGAATTGGGGACATCGGCACTAAAGCCAATGGAGCCCGACAGCGTGGCGCTAACCACCGTTGCCCTAAAGCCCGACAGCGTTTGCCGAATATTATTAAACGCTTTGGCGACATTAGATTGATTTGCGAAATTGCTTTCTGGCACGCCGCAAGCTGCCATCGACCCATTGCGGGTGACGCAAAGCTCATCTGGGTTTGAAAACTTAAAGACCGTTGGTGTTTGATAACTCATAATCGTACCGAAATCACTGCCGACTTGTGTTGGGCAACTATTTGTGATGAAGCAAGTGCCCGAGCCCCAACCAAACGAGTAGGGAAAGGATCCAAATTGACCATTTGAAGCTGGGGTGCCAGCATTCGCACGATCGTGTACGCCGCCCATGTTGTGACCAATTTCATGGATAAAGACCACATCGCACCCGCGAGGGCAGCCGGTGGTTACCGAAAATACTTGATTAATAGCAGTGGCGTAGTTTTGCCCGGCAAAGCCGCCAATTCCGCCGATTCCAGCCGACGAGAATTCCGGACCATCGCGCAACATCGCAACCACATCGGCACCATATTGGTTGCGCAACGCGTGCACGGCTGAAAAGACTCCCGTGCCAGCTGCCAAGGCCTGTAAGGTGCTCGAGTTACTCGCGAAATCATTGAGATTGTAATTCACTGATGCCGAATGCACTAAACGTAACGTGATCGCCACACCGCTGTCGATATAGGCTTGATTCGCGCGCGCCACCAAAGCAGTCAAACGTGTACGTAGCCCCGTACCTAAATTGGTTGCATATTGCGGGGTATAGACTATCAATAAATCAACGACCGCTTGCGGGCTAGGGATTGCGGCCCGTGGTTGCGATGGCTCGGGTGTAGCGCGCGCGCCGGACTGCTTGTCCGCGCTCGCTTTCAAGGAAGGGGGTATCGGCAATATGGTCGCCCGCGCGTTGATTTCGCGTTCTATTTCAGGGGCTAGCTCGCCCGCAACGTAGCCATGCGATTGCTCACAAAAATCTTTCGGCTCGTTTACGCGCTCCGCCGTTTCATTTACCAGCCATTGATGGGCACCGCCGGGCGAAATCCGCCATTCACCCGTGGGCGTCATTATTGAGCCAAAGGTACCAGCGGGGCTAGTTGATAACATCGCCCGAAAACGGTTCCCAAACACGCTTGAGCGCCCTATCCAGGTGACGGTGTCGCCATTGATCAACGGTGCCATATCCATCACAAAGCGGTGATTTAAGCCATCCGGCAGCGCAAAATTTAGGGTATCGCCGATTTGGCTGTTTTGCAGCGCTCCGTAATCAAGCTCTACAGCTAATGCGGACTCGGTTGGCTTAGCGAATTCCCGAGAACCTGATATTGCTTGCACCGCATTACCCGCGGCTAACCCATGGGTAACCCGCATCAATTTAGTGGCCTCTACTGCCATTTTCTTAGTTTGCTGCTTATGAGCCAGTGTCGGCTCAATTACCCGCAACACGGTGCCCTCAAAAGGCACTGGCGCAGTTAGCGTGATCGGCACTGGCGTTCTGGCAATTGCAGTGGTAGCGCTAAAAACACCAAGCGCTAGAGTGGCTCCCGCAAAAAGCGCCGCCACATTGGATTTATAGCTTGCTTGAATGCGCTTCATCGACGGAAACAGAATAGATGATTTCATAGCAAATGATTCCAAAAGAATTAGCTAACTAAATCATGCCATCGGTAGTCTTTAATGTCTATCAGCAAGATCACTGTGGATGCGGACAATCTTGGACGAAGGTGCGAAAGTGCACTGGTCTATTCAATTTACAAAAATTTCGTTATCCCAAGGCGCAAGCCGCAAATGCTGCTTTGGCTTGCGAAGTGCAGTACTTTTCATAAAAATCAACCATAAAAATGCCTAAAGATACCCTGGATGCGGGCATCTTGCGGCATTTTTTAGTGAAGCAGAAATGGTTAAAACAACTTAAATTAATCTAAATTCGACCTTAGGCTTCGAGCTGCCCCAAAATACTTTGCAACTCGCTACGCACATCATCCATCTGCAAGGTTGCCGCAGGGTTACGAGCGCCTAAAGCGACGATACTGAGGGCGGCAATCCGCGGCGCCGTGCTTTGCGCGATGGTTGCCCCAGCACCGCCAGGCTCTTCTAACCGATTACGCGCCCCGTTGATGGTAAAACCGTGTTCGTACAATAGCTCTCGAATGCGCCGAATTAGCAGCACCTCGTGGTGCTGATAGTAGCGACGATTGCCACGGCGCTTCAATGGTTTTAACTGGGTAAATTCTTGCTCCCAGTAGCGCAATACATGCGGCTTCACGCCACAAAGCTCGCTCACTTCGCCGATGGTGAAATAGCGCTTTGCGGGAATTGCAGGCAACGGCGCTAGCGTTGGCTGCGACGACTGAGCCGCGGCTTGCGCCGGTACAACGGGTGACGAAGACTGGGAACTAGTTGCTTCCGTTTCCATTAAACGACATCTCCACTAAACTTTTGAGTTTTTGACTTGCATGGAAGGTGACAACCCGCCGCGCGCTAATTGGAATTTCTTCACCGGTTTTTGGATTGCGACCGGGGCGCTGGGGTTTATTGCGAAGCTGGAAATTACCGAAGCCCGAAAGTTTGACACAATCGCCTTTTTCTAGGGCGGTGCGAATCTCTTCAAAAAACGATTCCACCATGTCTTTGGCTTCACGCTTGTTGAGACCCACCTTGTCGAACATAAGGTCAGCTAATTCCGCTTTTGTTAGCGTAAGTGCCATAAAATATGCTTATTTATCTGAGGCTTGCGCCAAGTTCATCAGAAACTACTTTAACAATCGCCGCTATCTTTTGATCCGCTTCAACGTCCGTTAAAGTGGATTCAGTATCCTGCATAACTACCCGAAACGCAAGGCTTTTCTTACTGGCGGGGAGGGATTGACCACGATATTGGTCGAACAGCGCAAACTCAATAATTTGTGTCGGCAGTTGCTTATTTACCGCATCAATAACCTGCTGCGCTTGGATGGTTTCGTCCAAAATTAGCGCAATATCACGACGCACTATTTGCATTTTGGACACACCGGCAAAACGCGGCGCTGGTTGGCTCAACAGCATTTTTGTGTCAACTTCAAACACAATAGGCGCGCTGTTCAAGCTGTATTTTTGCTGTAACTTTGGGTGCAATTCGCCGATAAAACCCACAATTGTGTCACCAACGATTACACTCGCACACCGCCCTGGATGGCACGCAGGATGCGTACTTAGCGCTTCAAAACGCGCTTCGGTGCCATTGAAAAGTGCCAATAAATCACCTTTAACGCTAAAAAAATCTGCCATTTCAGCTTTATCTTCGCCCCACTGTTCAGGAAAGCGCGCGCCGTAGGCAATGCCAGCGAGTTTTTCTGGCTGCGCACTCAAATCTGCACTATTGGCCAAAAAGCAGCGACCGACTTCAAACAGCCGCAAGCGCGATTCACCGCGATTTAAGTTTGACACCACCGTTTCAACCAAACCACTGAGCAACGACGTGCGCATCACATTCATATGGCTGGCGATTGGGTTAGCCAATGTCACTGGCGCTGGCTTGCCGCTGAACGCCAATTCGGCCGTATCGCTAATAAAACTATAGTTAATCACTTCTTGATAGCCACAGCCTACCATCGCGCGGCGTAAGCCTTTGCGACCGCGCGCGCCTTCCGGCTCCGCCAACATCGGAATGCGGCTTTGCGGCGCACGGACAGGAATGGCGTCAAAGCCCACACTACGCGCCACTTCTTCGATAAAATCTTCTTCGATATTTAAGTCAAAACGATAGCTTGGCGGGGTGATAAGCCATGCGCGATCGGCGTCTTTGGTTTCCACCACGGTGCAATTTAGGGCGCGCATTGTCGCCAGCATGGTGGCGTCACTACACGGTACGCCCAACAGCTTTACCACGCGGTCAGGGCGCACCCGAACGGCTTTGGGCGCGGGCACATTGCCGTCGGCTTGGGAGACGGGGCCGATTTTTGTTTCTGGTGTGCCGCAAATTTGCAGCGCCAGCGTGGTGGCGTACTCGATGCCTGATGCGCAACTTTCAGGATCCACACCACGTTCAAACCGAAACGCCGCGTCGGAATTAATGCCGAGCTGACGGGTTTTGCCTTGAATCACGTCTGGGTCAAAATACGCCGCTTCAAAAAATACGTTTGTCGTTGCTAAATCAACCATGCTGGCTTTACCACCCATCACGCCGCCTAAGGCCAAGGGACCGTTGGCGTCGGCAATCAGTAGCATGTCAGGCTTGA
>JAYUOW010000178.1:0-4323 GCA_043760555.1 Betaproteobacteria bacterium | reverse complement strand
CTTAGGGCATTGCCGAAACGCCATTAGTTTTGATTTAGATAGAGCGCGCATTGTTTTTCCTTAGGTTTGATGATTGTCCCACATGACTTACCGCTTTTGAACGAATTTTGACCACTACATAAAGCCCAGCGTTGCCCGCGCACCCTCCTTCAAAGCGCACTCAACTTCAAGCGCCGCGACTAGCTGTACAGCCGACGCTATTGGTCTAAACCGCGTTTGCCGCGTGACGGCTGCAAAATCACCGGGCGTGAGCGTGCGCAAGCACGTCAACTGTGCCAGCTGCACGGGCGAAGGCGTGGGCAGTGATAGCGCGGCGCAATGGCGGCGCAGCAGCTCGCAGGCTTGCTCACCGTTGAGATAATCAAACTTAACTTTAAGGTCAAATCGCCGTAACGCGGCTTGATCCAACCCCTGCATTAAATTAGTTGAAGCTACAAACACACCAGAAAATGATTCCATTTGCGTTAGCATTTCGTTTACTAGCGTTACCTCCCATCCGCGTTGTGCGCCGCGACGGTCTTGCAAAAAACTATCCACTTCATCAATCAATAGCACCGCGTTTTCTTGCTCTGCTTGTTTGAATGCATCGGCAATATTTTTCTCATTTTCGCCAAGCCACATTGACATTAAATCGGACGCTCGCTTGACTAATAACGGCACGCCCATTTTTTCTGCTAACCATCGCGCAAAGGCAGTTTTTCCCGTTCCGGGTGAACCATAAAGGCAGAGGCGTCCTGATTTTGCTGTAACGAGCCCAGACGCTATTTGCCGCAAATCGGCATCCGCATTGATAAACATCGGGTCGTAGGTTTCCGGCAGACGATTAGGGTCGTTCTTTTTGATTGGCTTATGACCTTGCGCGGCCAAGGTGTTTGCTATCAGCATCTCGAAGGCCGCAGCGCTCGCTACATGGCCTAATTCATCGCAAATGGACAGCACCACCGCTGCAGCCCTTGCCACCACAGCAGGGGCTAACGCTTCGCTCTCAGCCATACGCGCCAAACTGCTTGCATCAAGCAAATTAGCGCAGTTGTTTGCAAGAATACGCGCGCGCTGCTTTTTCGGCGGCACTGGAATTTCAATCACCATATCAAAACGTCGAATAAATGCACGATCAAGCCCGCTGATTGAATTGGATAGCCAAAGTGTGGGTACGGCGTTTTCTTCAAGCGTTCGATTCACCCACGCTTTACGAGTTTGCGCAGTGCTTCTTTTGAACATGAAGTCGTTACCGTCTGCAAATACGTCTTCGGCTTCATCAAATACAATAAGCGCCTGACGTTGCGTAAAAAAGCTTTGCGCAGCGCGAAAAGCGCGAAGCCTACGCTCGCCATTTACCGCATCACCGTCGGCATCTTCGCTAGTCACTTCAAAAAGCTCGCAGCCAAGCTCTTGCGCTAACACTTTTGCCAATTGGCTTTTACCTGTCCCGGGATCACCGTATAAAAAAATATTCACCCCCTTCCGTTTGGCGCTAACGGCATGTTTTAGATATGCACGCAGCACATTAAGCGATGGAGCAATGTGGTCATAGTCGCTTAAGCTAAGCTGCGCGGGCTTGCTTGGCGCAACCATTTCGCGCAATAAATCAATTGGGTCAGCGTCCAGCGACAAAATGCTATCCGCAAAATTATCTGAGATTAAATCCAATTTTCCACGCAAATTTGTAGTGCGATTGCGGTCTAGCTTAACCAAGCCGGATGTCGCAAGTGTGGACTGCGCACCTAGCGCGTCACGAATTTCTGCCTCAGATAAATCTAGTATCTGCGACAACACACGGAAAACTTTCATCGAAGACAAATCTCCTAGCCAATCCGCCGCCACATCAAGCAAGCCCTCGTTTTTAAATAGAATCGCAAATTCAAGAATGCGACAGTCCACGTCCGACATCCCCACTAGCGTGGCAAGACGATCTACATTTTTACTTAATTCGAGTGGCGCTTTAGTGGTGTTGGATGCGCGCTCAGCCAACTTGTGAAGCTGACGTAACTCCGCTAAAACGGCCTTGGCATCAAACTCAAGCGTAGGTGAATCTATCCAATGCCCAAGCCCAATTATTTCAGCAAGGTTGTCATCCATAAACCCGCCAGCGAGTATGAACTGGCGTTGCGCTCCCAATGAAATTAGTATGCGTAGTAGCCAAAGTTGCATGATGGGTAAGATTTCAAACGGTAGTGCGGTGATGCGAGAACGTGGGCGGCGTGACATTGACATGAGAATCTCCTCGGGGTGTGGAGCTATTTTCGTCAATGATGCGTCATGATGTGTCGCAGCAAATTGCGTGCCGCCCTGGAGCGATTGACCGCTATGTTCGGCCACTACAAAATCTACAAATACTAGGCCAGCTTGCGTATTATGACGATCTACAGCTTGTGTACCTTCCCAGTCTTGTGAATAAACCAGTTTGTAGGCGCGTGACCGCACTATCTTGTGCTCAGTTTCAAAATTTTCTTAGCCTTCTTTAATTCCCAATGAAAACCATCATGACCCAAACCTTCATCCCCAGCAAAGACGCATCTCTCGAATCCTCCATTTCCACGTTACTAGCCAAGCTTGACGGCCTCGGTTTTCATGTAGTCGAAAAATCTTGGCTAAATGAAATTGAAAATATTTGGTCGGTGCATGTGACTGACCGTGATTGCACGCGTTTATTTAGTAACGGTAAGGGCGGGTCTGAATTGGCGGCGCGAGCTAGCGCGTTGGGGGAATTTTTTGAGCGGTTGGGGACTAATTATTTTTGGACGCATTTTTATTTGGGCGAGACGATTGCCAATGGTGATTTTGTACATTACCCAAATGAAAAATGGTTTCCGGTGAAGGGTAAGGCTTGGCCGAAAGGCTTGCTGAATGCGAAGCTTCAGCAGTTTTATAATCCCGATAAAGCGGTGCGGGCGGAGCAGTTGATTGACTTAAATTCTGGCAATGCAGCGCGCGGTATTTGCGCTATTCCGTATACGTGCCTGCGCGATAATTCAGTGGCGTATTTTCCGGTGAATGTAATTGGCAACATTTATGTGAGCAATGGCATGTCGGCTGGCAACACCATGATGGAAGCGCGGGTGCAGGCGTTGTCTGAAATATTTGAGCGTGATGTTAAATTTAAAATTATTCGCGATGGCATTTGTTTGCCGGATGTGCCGGATGCCGTGATAAACCGCTTTCCACGCATTGCAGCGGGCATTAAAGGCTTGCGCGCGGCGGGCTTTGGCATTTTAGTTAAAGATGCCTCACTGGGTGGTAAATATCCGGTGATGTGCGTGACGATGCTGCATCCGAAAGACCAAGGTATTTTTGCGAGCTTTGGCGCGCATCCACGTTTTGAGGTCGCGCTTGAACGCGCCCTCACAGAGCTGCTACAAGGCCGTGCCTTGGACTCCTTGGGCGATTTCCCGGCACCGGGTTTTGATATGGACGAGATAGGTGAGGCGCAAAATTTAGAAATTCATTTTGTGGATTCTAGTGGTGTGGTGAGCTGGGAGTTTTTGCGCGATACGCCGGATGTTGATTTTGTTGATTGGAATTTTTCTAATACCACTGAAGAAGATTACACCTGGTGCGTGGATACAATTCATAAAAGTGGTCACGATATTTATGTGGCGGACTTTACGCACCTCGATGTTTATAGCTGTCGTATTTTTGTGCCAGGCATGTCGGAAATTTATCCGGTGGAAGAGCTGTATTGGGAAAATAATACTGTTGGTAATTTAGTGCGGCCTGCTATTTTGCGTTTGCCAGAATTAACGCAAGCTGAATCAGCTGATCTGCTGGCGATATTTGATGAGCTGGATTTGGCCGACAACTTGCCTATTTGGACGCTAATTGGCTTGTGTGCGGATGCGGGTACGCAGTGGGCGGATGTGCGTGTGGGCGAGCTTAAAGCGCTACTGGGCTTGGCCTGTGGTGACACGGATGCGGCACTGGATGGTTGCATTTGGCTGCGTCAGTTTGGGCAGCTCGGCGAGGCACGCGGCAAGGTTTATTCTTGCATCGAAAACATACTGCAGCTTGAAGACAGCACGCAATACGATGCGAACTTGAAGCTGTTGTTTGGTGAGGCTACGCTTGAACAGGCTTATGCGTTGGTGCGGGGTGAGGAGCAGTTTTTTGGGCTGGATGTGTTGGGTACGAATATGGAAGCAAGCAAGATGCATACGCAATTGCTGGCGGCTTATGAGAAGGTGCAGCGAAAGAAACTTTAGGGATTTGATGGGCTGGAGATGCCCTATTTTAGGGTGCCTTCAGCCTATATTTGCTTCATCATTTGCGACGAGGGCGCATGCAATGCGCCCCTACAGAGGCAGCGCGGTCTTATTTGAGCAGCAG
>JAYUOW010000177.1:0-12773 GCA_043760555.1 Betaproteobacteria bacterium | reverse complement strand
TGCAAACGAATTTTTTGCTCGTCCTTTGATATGTGTAGGAAGAACTTCAAAATCGTGGTGCCTTCGTCTGTCAGGTTGCGTTCAAAATCATTTATTTGTCGCATCCGTCGTGCGGCTGTTTTGTCGTCAATCCATTTATGGACGCGAGTAATTAGCACGTCCTCATAATGGCTTCGGTTAAATACAACAATGTCGCCTTTGCCGGGCGCAGCGGCGTGAATCCGCCATAAAAAATCATGGTCAAGCTCAACGGACGTAGGTGCTTTAAAGCTAACTACTTTTACACCCTGTGGATTGATGCCAGAAAATACCTTGCGAATAACACCGTCTTTGCCGCCAGTATCCATCGCTTGTAGCACGATAAGGATTTTGTGTTTGTGTTCCGCAAAAAGCGTGTTCTGCAGCTCCGCCATTTCGGCGTTGAGAGCCGCCAATAGAGGCTGTGCAGCCGCTTTATCGCCCTTAAAGCCAAGGGTTGAATTGCAATCAACGGCTTTAATTTTAGTGGTTTTAGTTGCGGGGTTCATTTGTATTGCGCTCGTTGCTTTTGCCATTTAAAACACTCCGATGATTGAATGATAAGTTTGCGCTACTACCAGTTTAGCCTGCAAAAATCGGCCACTGCAGCTGCCATTGTTCAGCTGGCGCGCGTTTAAAACCGCTCTTGGCAAATTGATGCCAGCGGCCAATGGCGTAAGACAAAATGGCATTGGCATACGCTGCGCTATCGAAGCTTTCTGGCAGGCTTTTTGTAGCAATGGCCAAGCGCGTACTTTGGCGCAGGCTAGCCTCGATGCGGTCGTGTAGTTGATTCATGCGGCGCTGCAGACGCTCATCTTCAATCACTAGCGCATCGCCAATCAGTACGCGGGTCATGCCGATATTTTTTTGCGCAAAATTAAGCAGTACGTGTACCACGCGCTCAATTTGTTTTAAGCCGTCCGCTTCTTCGGTTTGTATTTTATTGATGAGCGAAAAAATGGTTTCTTCGATAAATTCAATTAAGCCTTCGTACATCTGTGCTTTGCTCGCAAAGTGCCTATATAAGGCCGCCTCCGACACGCCGATTTTTTTTGCAAGCAAGGCAGTTGTGATACGTTCGCCAGCGGGCTGCTCTAGCATTTCGGCCAGTGTTTGCAAAATTTCGCGGCGACGTTCGCCAGGTTCGCGCTTAGACATAGTTGAATGGCTCCGAATTATTTTTTGAATTTTAAAATTAACGCTTACCGCCGAAAATCGATCCCAATATACCGCGCACAATTTGCCGCCCAAGCTGGCTGCCCACGGCGCGCGCCACGCTCTTTGCCATTGCCTCGCCCACGCCTTCCCGCGTGCGACCTCCTTTGGCCGGTGCGGCACCAGGCAAAATCATATCTTTTAGCATGTCAGTGAATTTGCCACCCCCGCCATCAGTTTTTTCCGGTGCAATCTCAATTTTTGCTGCTGCCACCAACTTACCCTGCAGCTTTTCATGCGCTGATTCACGATCAACCAAGGTGTCGTAAACGCCCGCTACTAGAGAGTTTTGCATCAGCGCCTGCCGCTGTTCTGGCGTGATTGGGCCGATTTGGCTGCAAGGTGGGCACACGAAAGCGCGCTCCACTATCGTCGGTTTGCCGGCATCATCTAAAAACGAAATTAGCGCTTCACCCACGCCTAGTTCGGTGATGGCGGTTTCAGTATTTAAATTTGGATTTGTGCGGAAAGTTTGCGCCGCTGTTTTTACGGCTTTTTGATCGCGCGGCGTATACGCACGCAGGGCGTGTTGCACACGATTGCCCAATTGGCCAAGTACCGTATCGGGAATATCCAACGGGTTTTGGGTGATGAAATAAACGCCCACGCCTTTTGATCGCACCAAGCGCACAACCTGTTCTATTTTTTCTAACAAATTAGGTGGCGCTTCATTAAACAAGAGATGCGCTTCATCAAAGAAAAACACCAGCTTCGGCTTATCGCGATCGCCCACTTCCGGTAGGTTTTCAAATAGCTCTGACAACAACCATAGCAAAAATGTCGCGTATAAACGCGGGCTAGAAAGTAATTTATCCGCCGCTAAAATATTGACTACACCGCGACCATTGTCGGTTTGCAATAAGTCGTCTAGCTTTAATGCTGGTTCGCCAAAAAACTTATCGCCACCTTGCTGCTCCAGTGCCAATAATCCGCGTTGAATCGCGCCGATAGACGCGGGCGAAATATTGCCGTAACTGGTGGTGAAGCTGGCCGCATTTTCGCCCGCGTATTGCAGCAGCGCGCGTAGGTCTTTTAAGTCGAGTAGCAATAAATTATTGTCGTCTGCTACCTTGAAGATCAGCGCCAATACGCCTTCTTGGGTTTCATTTAGGTTGAGTACCCGCGCCAATAATAATGGCCCCATCTCCGAAACTGTCGCGCGCAGCGGGTGACCTTGTTCGCCAAAAATATCCCACAAAGTTACTGGGCAGGCTTTATATGCAAGCTCGCCCATTTTTAGCAATGCGGCGCGATCAGTCACGCGCGAATTATTGCCGCCTGGCTGCGAAATTCCCGTTAAATCGCCCTTAACATCGGCCATAAATACCGGCACGCCTGCGTTAGAAAATTGCTCGGCTAATACTTGCAAAGTCACGGTTTTTCCGGTGCCAGTGGCACCGGCAATTAGGCCATGGCGGTTAGCCATGCGCGGCAAAAGCGCTAGCGGGTTTTGTTCGGCATTGGTTGTTTTGGCGATTAAAAGCGGATTACTCATGCGAAACCTTAGTTTGATGTGAAAAGAAGCTGGCAAAGCCGTAGCTGCAGCCTAAATGTTAAGATTAGCATGTTTTGGAAAGCACGAATTTTGTGCACTGCGGAAGAAGTGAGTGCCCGCCTATAGGTGGAAATCACGTCCACCCCTGAACTTAATAATAACTTCATTTAGCTTGAGGAACCATCATGGCAGGACACAGTAAATGGGCCAATATTCAGCATCGCAAAGGCCGTCAAGATACCAAGCGCGGTAAAATTTTTACCCGCTTAATTAAAGAGACTACGGTTGCGTCGCGCCTCGGCGGCCCTGATCCAGCGATGAATCCGCGCCTGCGGTTGGCGGTGGATAAAGCGCTTGAAAATAATATGCCCAAGGACACCATTGAACGCGCCATCAAGCGCGGCAGTGGCGAGCTTGAGGGCGTAAATTACGATGAATTGCGTTATGAGGGCTACGGCATTGCCGGTGCGGCCATTATGGTGGAATGCATGACCGACAATAAAGTGCGCACGGTGGCCGAAGTGCGCCACGCTTTTAGCAAATACGGCGGCAATATGGGTGCAGATGGCTCCGTGGCATTTATGTTTAAGCACTGCGGGCAATTGATGTTTGCACCGGGTACCAACGAAGATAAATTGATGGAAGCAGCGCTGGATGCAGGTGCGGATGATGTGATTACGCACGACGATGGTTCGATGGAAGTGGTCACAGGGCCCTACAACTTCTCTGCGGTAAAAGCCGCGCTCGACAAAATTGGCATGAAGGCTGAGTTTGGCGAAGTGACGATGAAGCCGCTGAACGAAACCGTACTGAACGCCGAAGAATCAATCAAAATGCAAAAGCTGCTGGATAATTTAGAAATGCTCGATGACGTGCAAGAGGTCTACACCACGGCCATCTTAGAACAGGGCGAGGAATAATTCGTGCCAGTTATCATTACCACCACGCCTAGTTTTGAAGGTAAGCGCATCGTGCAATATTTGGGTGTAGTTACGGGTGAAGCCAGTGCGCAAGTTGATTTAGTTTCAACGAGCGATAAACCCGCGCTCAATTTCGCCGATGCCTACCATAAAGTGATTCCCGCCGCGCGGGATAATGCCCTGAGAGGCGCTATTCAAGGGGCTGAGCAGTCAGGAGCCAATGCGATTGTGGGCGCAAAAATTGACTACATTATTCATGGCTCCGGCAAAGGTATGGTGCTAGTTAGCGTGACCGGAACGGCCGTCATCATTGAATAATGCCGTTTCCCCGGCAGTGGTGCGTATTCTCGGTATCGACCCCGGATTACGCATCACCGGCTACGGCGTGATCGAAAAAAACGGCGCTAAACTCACCTATATTTCTAGCGGCTGTATTAAGTCGCCAATGGGTGAATTACCGGAGCGGTTGAAAAATATTTTGCGCTCGGTACAAGAAGTCATCGCGCTATTTGCGCCGACCCAAGTGGCGATTGAAAAAGTGTTTGTTAACGTCAATCCGCAAAGCACGCTATTGCTTGGACAAGCCCGTGGAGCGGCCATTTGCGCTGCAGTGTCGCAAGATTTACCAGTGGCTGAATATACAGCCTTGCAGGTAAAGCAAGCCGTGGTGGGTAATGGCCACGCTAAAAAAGAACAGGTGCAAGAAATGGTCAAGCGCTTGCTGCTGCTGCCAGGCTATCCGGGTGCGGATTCGGCTGATGCTTTAGCCTGCGCCATTTGCCACGCGCATGCCGCCACGCTGGGTGGAATGGCCACTGCAGGCTACCGCGTAAAGCGTGGACGCTTAGTTTAAAACTGCGTTTAAAAATAGAGGACGAAAAATGATAGGCAGAATTAGCGGCATCTTGCTAGAAAAAAATCCCCCTGAAGTGCTGGTTGATACGCAGGGTGTGGGTTATGAAATTGGCGTGCCGATGAGCACGTTTTATAACCTACCAAAAATCGGCGAAAAGGTGACGCTGCTTACCGTGCACATCGTGCGCGAAGACGCGCAATTGCTTTATGGCTTTGGTACCGAGCCTGAGCGCATTAGTTTTAAGCAGCTAATTAAGGTAAGTGGTGTAGGCCCGAAAGTGGCGTTGGCCGTGCTTTCGGGACTGTCGGCAAATGACTTAGCGCACGCGGTACAAATGCAAGAAACGGGTAGATTAACCAAGATTCCCGGCATCGGTAAAAAAACGGCCGAGCGGCTATTGCTGGAGCTAAAAGATCGCTTAAAAGTCGATATTAATACCGTGGGAAGCGCCGATAATAGGGCATCTCCAAGCACTAATAGCGATGTAATGCATGCGTTAATGTCGTTGGGATACAACGAAAAAGAAGCGCTATTTGCGATTAAAAATCTGCCTGCCGATATTGGTGTTTCTGAGGGTATTCGGCAAGCCTTAAAGCAACTATCGAAGCCATGACCAAAGCGCGCGTTGAACAAGGCTTGTGGAGTAAGTTAAGGGTCGGCCCTAACAGCTTTCGCCATTTTATGAATTGTTGGCCGCCGCTGATCGCCTTGCGCGTGC
This sequence comes from Betaproteobacteria bacterium, assembly GCA_043760555.1. Lineage (GTDB taxonomy): Bacteria > Pseudomonadota > Gammaproteobacteria > Burkholderiales > Usitatibacteraceae > JANMDR01. The sequence continues at coordinate 7,548 of JAYUOW010000177.1, read as the reverse complement.
ATATTGAACGCATCAGCCCAGATTGGCACGAGCTTGATGTGCGCATGAAGCTATCGCTGCGCAATAAAAATTATGTGGGCACGCATTTTGGCGGCGGTCTTTATGCGATGGTGGATCCGTTTTATATGTTGCTGCTCACCAATATCCTAGGGCGCGGTTATGTGGTGTGGGATAAATCGGCAACAATCGATTTTGTTGCGCCCGGCCAAAGCACGGTGTACGCGAAATTTCGCTTTTCACCAACACAGGTAGAGGAAGTCCGAAAAGCCACCGAAAACGGCGAAAAGTTCGAACCCACTTATGAAGTTTTGATTCGAACGGCCAGCGGCGAGACAGTCGCTCGTGTAAGCAAGACGCTCTACATCCGTAAAAAGCGAGCGGTGAGTTAAAATTGCACCATGATTGAACCAGACCGCCTAATTTCTGCCGTAAAAGAAAGCCCTGTTGAGGAAGCGCAGGAACGCGCCTTACGTCCTAAATTGCTCGCCGAATACGTGGGGCAAGAAAAAATTCGTGAGCAGCTCACTATTTTTATTGAAGCCGCACGCAATCGCAAAGAGCCGTTAGACCACACGCTTTTATTCGGTCCACCGGGCTTGGGCAAAACCACCTTAGCGCATATTATTTCTCGCGAAATGGGCGTAAACATGCGCCAAACTTCTGGCCCCGTGCTGGAGCGGGCGGGCGATTTGGCGGCTTTGCTGACTAATTTAGAGCCGCATGATGTCCTGTTTATCGATGAAATTCATCGGCTTAATCCGGTGGTAGAAGAAATTTTATATCCGGCGCTAGAAGATTTTCAAATCGACATTATGATTGGCGAGGGCCCATCGGCTCGGTCGGTTAAACTTGATTTACCGCCCTTCACCCTCGTAGGTGCCACTACGCGTGCAGGCATGCTGACGAACCCCTTGCGCGACCGTTTTGGCATCGTGGCGCGGCTAGAATTTTACACCCCCGTTGAACTGCAACTTATCGTCCAGCGTTCCGCCAAATTATTGAATGTAGAAACATCTGCTGCCGGTGCTGCCGAAATTGCCAAGCGCTCTCGGGGTACACCACGTATCGCCAACCGTTTGCTGCGTCGCGTGCGCGATTTTGCCCAAGTAAAGGGCAATGGCACGGTGGATGTTGCGGTGGCTGATGCCGCGCTAAAAATGCTGGATGTGGACCAAGTGGGCTTGGACACCATGGACAGGCGTATGTTGGAAGCCATCATCCATAAGTTTGCCGGAGGCCCAGTGGGTGTGGAAAATTTAGCTGCCGCCATTGGCGAAGAACGCGACACGATTGAAGATGTGATTGAGCCGTTTTTAATTCAGCAAGGTTATTTGCAGCGCACCCCTAGAGGCCGCATGGCAACGCTGTTGGCGTATCAACATTTTGGCATTACTAATGCGCCTGCTGCAATCGGCAAAGACACTGGAACCACCCTATTCTAGGGCATCTACAGCCTATTTATTCCTATGGCAAAACTAAATTTAAAGCAAGCCACCCAATCTGCACTGTTTGACTACGCAGTGCCGATTCGCATCTATTTTGAAGACACCGATGCCGGTGGCGTGGTGTATCACGCGCAGTATGTAAAGTTTTTAGAGCGCGCCCGAACCGAATGGTTACGCTCGTTGGGTTACAGCAATACGGAACTTGAGCAGCAACATGGCGTCTTATTCATTGTGAGTGAGATTGCGGTGCAGTTTTTACGCCCCGCACGGCTCGATGAATTGATTGAAGTAAGCGTGGTTGTGACCGAATTAACACGGGTGCGCGGTATTTTTAGCCAAGAAATTCGACGTGCGGAAGAGCTTTTGCTGACCGCGCGCATCACCGTTGCCACCGTAAACGCAAAAACCTTAAAGCCCTGCGAAATGCCGCCAGAGCTAAAACGCAAAATGGCTGCAACCCAACAATCACTTTGATTTTGACCGCATTAAACTTAGGAAAAGCCGCATGAACCCAACAACCGATATGTCCATTTTGCATCTTGTGATGCAGGCTTCTGTGGTGGTAAAAATAGTGATGCTGGTGCTGGTGGTGGCGTCGCTTATGTCGTGGTGGTTTATTTTTATGAAGCTGTTTGCGATTCGTCGCGCGCAGCGCGAAGCTGAGCAGTTTGAAACCGAGTTTTGGGGCGGCACCGATGTGGTGGGCTTGTATCAACGCGCTAATTCAGGTGAGTACGAAACCAGCGGTATGGAACGGATTTTTCAATCCGGCTTTAAAGAATTTTTAAAGCTTAAGAGTAGGCCTAACGCTGACATTGGTGCGCTGCTTGATGGAACCCGTCGCGCCATGAAAGCTAACTTTCAGCGTGAGCTTGATTACCTTGAGTCCCACCTTTCTTTTTTAGCTACAGTAGGCTCGGTAAGCCCGTATATAGGGCTTCTCGGGACTGTTTGGGGGATTATGAATGCCTTCCGTGGCTTGGCCAACGTAGCGCAATCTAACTTGGCGCAAGTAGCCCCCGGCATTGCCGAGGCGCTAGTGGCGACCGCCATCGGTCTCTTCGCGGCGATTCCGGCGGTGATTGCTTACAACCGCTTTACGGCGCAAATTGATCGGTTGGCGAATCGTTATGAAAGCTTCATCGAAGAATTCTCAAACATCTTGCAACGCCAAGGAAGCAACTAATTATCATGCGCCGCGGCCGCCGAACGATAGCTGAAATAAATGTGGTGCCCTACATCGACGTGATGTTGGTGTTGCTCATCATCATGATGGTGGCGTCCCCCGCCGTGAACCCCGGCCAAATTGATTTGCCCAGCGTGGGGCAAAGCCTAAATACCGCTGTGGCACCGCTAGAAGTGCGCATCAAAGAAGACGGCACCCTACTGCTCGTTAACCGTCAAGCAGGCGGGGCTGAAAAATCCACCACGCGGCAAAAATTAGTTGCTGACGTGCGCGCCATTGTCGGTAAAAAGCCCGATCAAGCGGTGGTTATTTCGGCTGACAAGAATTTACGTTATGACGACGTGATGAAAACGCTGGATATTTTGCAGCAGTCCGGCATCAAGCGCGTCGGCTTGCTGGCCAAGCAAGGTAAATAGCACACGCATATGGCCACCGTCGCCTCCCCCCACTTTAATCGCCGCCGCGCGGAACCCGGCAAGCTGCCAGCTGGCTTGTTAGCGCTTGCCGTACACGCGGCGTTTTTTGCGTTGATTGTGTTTGGGGTTTCGTGGAACGTGAAAGAACCTGATCCGATTGCGGTTGAAGTGTGGAGCGCACTGCCGCCGATTCAAAACGCGCCCACGCCTACGCCCGCACCTGCTCCCGTGGTGGAGCCGGTGGTTGAAAAAACAGTAGACGCACCGCCAGTGGTGCAACCACCACCACCACCGGTGCCAGCGCCCGCACCAGTTCCTGCGCCCCCTGTAGTTAAGGCACCAGCACCGCCAGCAGTCGATGATATTGCCCTTAAATTAGCCAAGCTAAAGGCTGAAGAAGCCCAAAAACAGGCGCTTGACGAGCAACGTAAAAAAGATGACGCCAAGAAAAAAGAGCTCATAGAAGCGGAAAAAGCCACCAAGCTAGCAGCGCAAAAAGCCGAAGAAAAAGCGAACGAAAAAATTCGGCTTGCCGAAGAAGCTGCAAAGTTGGCCGTAGCGCAACAGCAAGCGCGTGCGCTGGCAGCCGAGCAATTGGCTGCACAAATTAACGCACAAAATATCCAAGCGGCTCGCAATGCCGCCATCGCCAACTACGGTAGCAAAATAGCGGAACTTATTCGTAACCGCGCCAACGTGCCCGATTCAGTAACTGGCAACCCAATTGTGCAAGTGCGGTTGCGTTTGCTGACCAACGGCGCGGTACTAGATGCAACGGTAGTGAAGCCTTCAGGGAACCGACCGTATGATGAGTCGGTCGAACGTGCAATCAACAGTATTCGCAATTGGCCGCTGCCGGATAATCCTGAAATTTTGGGACAGCGCAAAGAGCTTAATTTGAATATCCGCCATGAAAAATAAGTCGCTATGCAGCATCACTTAGTGCAGTTTTACATGGGCGGTTTGGCCAACTATCGTTACACTAGCAATCAACATTTCTTTTTTAAATAACAATATGAAACCCATGAATTCAACTTTATCGAGCCGATTTTTTTCAAAAATTGCAGCGGCATTTTTGCTGTTTGCAGCGAGTGTAAGTTACGCTCAGTTAACCATTGATGTCACTACCAGTTCCGGTCGGCAGATTCCATTGGCGATTGTGGCCTTTGCGGGTGAGGCCAGTGCGCCGCAAAATATTACGCCGCTGATTGCGGCTGATTTAGGGCGTTCTGGCTTGTTTAAAATGGTGGCGACCAACAATGTGCCAGCGCTGTCCGACGCGGCGCCGATCAATTTTGTGGAGTGGAATCAAAAGGGAGCGGAAGGCTTAGTGGTGGGCAATATTGCACCACAACCGGACGGGCGTTTTGAAGTGCGGTTTCGCTTATTTGACGTTGCCAAACAAACCCAAACCGCGAGCTTTTCTTACACCGCAACCGCCACGCAACTACGCGCGACGGCGCACCGCATTGCAGATGAAATTTATGAAAAAATGATCGGTGAGCGTGGCGTGTTTTCAACCAAAATTGCCTATGTGTTAAAGAGCGGTTCGCTGTTTCAATTACAGGTGGCTGATGCTGATGGCTTTAATCCGCAAACGGTATTGAAATCGCAAGAGCCAATTCGCTCACCTAAATGGTCGCCCGATGGCTCTAAGCTTGCCTATGTGTCGTTTGAAAGCCGTAAATCAAACGTGATCGTGCAAGACCTTGGCACTAGCCAACGTCGCGTAGTGGCGAATTTTCGTGGTGATAATTACGCACCAAGCTGGTCACCCGATGGCCAGCGTTTAGTCATTGCCTTGTCGCGTGATGGCGATAGCCAAATCTATACGATTCCCGCTGAAGGCGGCGAGCCGTTTCGCGTGACCACCAGCAAATCAATTGACACCAACGCCACGTTTAGCGGCGATGGCCGCGACATTATTTTTGTGTCTGACCGTTCCGGTGGGCCGCAGCTATACAAGGTAAGCACGAATGGCGGCGCCGCAACCCGCCTGACGTTTGAAGGTAGCTACAACGTCAATCCGCGTTTGAGCCCAGATGGGAAGCTGGTTGCGTTCGTCAATCGCGACGGCGGGCGTTTTCGAGTGGCTACATTAGAGCTTGCCAATGGTCTAGTTAGTCATTTAACAGACGGCCCACTGGATGATTCGCCGAGCTTTTCGCCAAATGGTCGCACGATCTTGTACGAATCTAAAGCGGGAGGGCGCGGGGTACTGGGTGCCGTTTCTGCTGATGGCCGCGTAAAGCAAAAGTTGTCGTCGCAGGCGGGTGATGTGCGTGAGCCGGCGTGGGGACCGTTTGGTTCTAAGTAGTCTGCATACCAATTTTTGAGAAACTAAATTAAATTTTCATGATAGTTAGGGTGTCAGTAAACCGTTAAGTAACTGCGACCCATATTTTTTCGTTGAAAAGGCGGATAATGTTGAGTGGTGTCACACTCATGTCGTGCACGAATAAAAATGTAAGCTCATTTTAATTTTAGGAGAAGCTTGTGAAAAATAGTTCATTAAAAGCACTGGTAGCCGCTGCACTCGTCGTTATGGTTGCAGGTTGCACCACGAAGGAAGCCCCAAAAGACGTTGCCGTAACGGATGCAAAAACTCAACCAACCAGCGGCACTGGCAGCACGGCAGGCACACAAACTGCGACTGGCACACCAACTGCAAACCCAAATTTAAATAGCAATGCCAATGCCGCACTGACTGGCGATGCGTTGCTACGCGCACCAGGCGGCATTTTGTCTAAACGCGTTATTTATTTTGAATACGATCAAGATACCGTGAAAGACGAATTTCGCGAAGTGGTACAAGCGCACGCCAAATTTATGCAAGAAAATCGCGGTCGTAAAATCCGTCTTGAAGGCCACGCTGACGAACGCGGTTCACGTGAATACAATATGGCGCTAGGTCAGCGTCGTGCGGGTGCGGTGAAGCGTGTGATGGGCGTTTTGGGTGCGGGTGAAGCGGCGATGGAAACCATTAGCTTCGGTGAAGATAAGCCAAAAGCGCAGGGTCAGAATGATGCAGCTTGGGCGATGAATCGTCGCGTTGAAATTGTTTACGACGGCGAGTAGGATAAATAAGTTATGTTGAAATCGTCATTGAATATGCGGGTTTTAAGTGTCGCTATGCTTGCTGCATGTGCGTTGGGTGCTGCGTCATCCATTGCGCGGGCAGGGCTATTTGATGACGAAGAAGCGCGGCGCGATATTGCCAAGCTTAAAGTTTCGACCGAGCAGCAATCTAAAGAGTTAGACGCTAAACTCACCAAGTTAGACGAAGCCATAAAAAGCCTCGGCATTATTCAAATCATCAATCAGCTAGACCAAGTAAATGCAGAACTTGCAAAACTACGCGGCCAAAACGAAGTGATGGTGAATCAGTTTGAGCAAATGCAAAAGCGGCAGAAGGATTTTTATTTTGATCTGGACGCGCGCATTCGCAAGCTGGAAGGCGCGGCACCAGATACACCGGTGGGCGTGACGGCAGTGGCACCAGCAACGCCTGGAATGACATTAGTTACACCACCAGCAGCACAACCAAACATCATCATTGCTCCGCCACCTAATCAGGGCTTGGTTGTGACCACTGTTCCAAGTGAGCCCATGAGCGGTCGGCCAGTGATGGTGAAGAGCGCAGAAGCCCAATTGGCGGTGTATGACGTTGGCACCAATGCGTTTAAGGCCAATCAATTTACTAACGCCGTGCGTGGTTACGAAGCGTTTTTGCAGGAGTTTCCGCAACATATTTTGGCACCCAATGCCATGTATTGGATTGGCATTTCGCATGCGAATTTAAATGAGTTTGCGAAGGCGCGCGCCATTCAAGAACGCTTGCTAAAGCTCTACCCAGACTCCAGCAAAGCGCCCGATGCGATGTTAGCAATAGCGGGAACGCAACAAGAAATGGGCGATGCCGGTTCTGCTCGCAACACCTATCAGGACATCATTGCGCGCTATCCTGATTCAGACGCCGCTGTTAAAGCAAGGGTGCGGCTGAACACCAAAAACCGCAGGTAGCCTAAAATATGGGCACCTCTAAAAATCCACTTTTCGTCGTTATGCGTTGTTGCTCACGAAAAATTTCTCCTTACATATTAAACATATGCGTCGTCGAAATTTGTCGCTCGCGCCTAGCCTAACTTAGAAAATTGAATTTTTAGAGGCGCTCAATGCCAACCGTAATTACCAAGATTCCTGCCACAATAAAACGTGCCGCCGAAGCAGAAGTTGCGCATGCAATCCCGCGCGATGAGCAGCTGCGCATTAACGAAATTTTTTTCTCTCTGCAAGGCGAATCAAGCCGCGTCGGGCTGCCCACGGTGTTTGTACGCTTAACCGGCTGCCCATTGCGTTGCGGTTATTGCGATACCGAATATGCGTTTCATGATGGCAAAACCCGTGGCATCGATGCGGTGATTGCGGACGTGCAAAATTACATGCCAAACATCGACGGGCCACGCACGGTGTGTGTAACCGGTGGTGAACCGCTGGCGCA
>JAYUOW010000176.1:0-37832 GCA_043760555.1 Betaproteobacteria bacterium | reverse complement strand
AGCCAAATTGGCATGTGCCGCAATTGGGTGAGGATGATGGGTTGTTGAGGTAACGCTAATGGTTGGAGATGGCCTATTATCGGGCGTCTCCAATTGTTTGTGGTGCCGTGGCGCTGAGCAGTTTGAAGGGGTTTGCTTTTCCCGTGGGGCGCAATCAGCGCAGCGCCAACTGCGCCAATCGCGTCGTGTGTCTCGCGTGTGAGGCTGGTTGCCTTCACTCTGTTTTATGCGTAACCACATTTCGACAACGCGGCGCAATTGGCGCTGCGCTGATTGACGCCCTACAGAAGACGATTTTTATACCTTGGAGACGCCCTATTATAGGGCGTCTCCAGCCATCTGAAAACTATTCCGGTAACGGATCACCAGCAAAACTATTGCCCGTGATACCCGCCCATTTGTGCGACGCGCGTTGCTCGTCAATTAGCGTGCGCGACACGATTTTACCGGCACGGTACCAGTGCCAGACTCTATGGCGGTGTTGGCCGCAATCAGATAGTTGGATCATTTCGTAGAGATACAAATCATCATCGCCTTTACGTTTCCAGTAGAGCATTACCGTGCGTTGATGTTCGTCAAGGCCAACTTCAGCCGCCCAGCCTTTGATTAAATCGTTGTCAAACCACATGCGGCCGTCGGCGTAGGTGGCGGGGAAATCGCGGACTTCGGTTTTGCCGTCGGCCCAGCTGTAGAAGTTGGTTTGTTGATAGGGGTATTGTTTGGTTTTGTCGCTGCCGTCTTCCGGAAAGCGGCACACTAAGCGGGAGCGATGTTCATCGATTTTGTTGCCGTTTGGGTCGTAGTGTCGATACCAGCCGTCCCACACGCCTTCGTGTTTGGACAACAGCGGTAGGCCGCGTTTAATTTCGCTTAAATTGGTGGACATTTTTTGGTTCCTTTTTGTATGGGAATTTGGGGGGGGGGGGTGAGGTAATTTTGGCTGCCCCCTCTCTCCCGGCCTCTCTCCCGCGAGGGGAGAGAGGTGCAAGGCGGCACCTCTCTTCGATTTAATCAGCGGGCATTCATTCGGGCAAGGACGCGCTATTCATTGCGTAATTCATCGGCTTTCGCTGCTAATTCATATTCGTGTTCCGGTTTGCTTATCGCTTCCATTTCTTGCTGCACGATACGCATCACACGAGCGATGTAGGCGCGGGTGGCCTTCGCGCGTTCGGTGGCGGCTTCGGGTTCGGGGGCGTAGGCTTCTAGCTGCGCGCGGTCGAGGTGGCCGGACTTTGCTAATAGGCGTTCTACGGTGTCTAAGCGTTCACGCGTTACGGCTAATTCTTGGGTTACTGCCATCAACATCGCCATTACTTTTTCCACTGCAGGGTCGTCAAAAAAATAGGGACGTTTTCCTTTGGGTTTAGCGCCCGTTAATGGAATCCAATCTAGCGGTGGCGCTGTCATGGTGCGGCACTCGCGGGTTTGGTTACGCCAAATAAATGCCAACTCGCTTTGCGGCCGTAATCTTCTACTTCTTTTTTTGGCTTACCAAAAATGGCTTCATCCACAATCGCATCAGCTTGGCTAATAAAGATGTTTTCGGCCTTAAATCCGGCTTCAATTTGCAGGGCATCTATGTCCATATCGTGCATGCCAGTCCAGAACGGCTCATTGTTATACAGGGCATCCCAATCACGCATAAATTGTTCGTAAGGCGGCAGGCCTGCGAATTGCGGTTGTTCTAAATGAATTACCATTCCACCCGGTGCACAAAGACGATAAGTCTCTGCCAACACCCGTCGAATGGCCTTGTTGGAGGTTTCATGTAAAAACATGGTGGTAAAAATAAGGTCAAAACTGCCATCGATTTCAGGCACTTCCTCGGCATTGGCTTGCACAAATTTTATGTTGGTGACACCCATCGATTTAGCTCTGGCATGGGCAAAGCGGAGCAACGGTGCCGCCACTTCAATGGCTACGACCTCCGCATTTGGAAACGCTTGAGCCACCGGTACCAAGCTATGGCCTGCACCACAGCCCATGTCGAGGATGCGCGCGGGCGAAAAGTCCGGGTGCTTAGCCTTTACCCATCCAGCTACTGCATGCCCTGCGCCATCATTAAAGCGCCCAAGGCCGCCAGCCGTCGTTGCAAAAATGCCCACGTCATAGTTAGCTGCTGCACTCACATCGTCAACCGCCACTTCCGTAAAATAACCGCCCGGCATGCAGTGGTGGTCTACCTTGGTTAAGTAAGCCGGTAGCGGCAAATCTGGATTCATTTGCAACTGTGGCGAATCAGCGTTCAAGGCCGCCGCGCGGGCGTTTAGGTCGGTTATTTGCCGCAACACTACTTCGCGGCCAGCCTGTTGGCGCAGCTCCATCGATGATCTGCGCAGCGCGCTCCATGTTTGAAAATGCGGGTCGCGCAGCATCGCGTGGCGCACCTCATGGCGGTCTTGCGGGGCGCGGCCATTGGCGGCGATAAAAGCGGGCTTCGCGCGCTTTTCATAAGCCACGGCATTGCCGGGCAAAACATGAGCGGCAAGGTGAGAATTTAAGGTGGCTAAAAAATTAAAGCGGGCGCGTTCGTCGTGCGTAGTGTGGGGCGATACGCCGTGCTTGCCAACCAAGGTATAAGGAGGAGGAGAAGGCCAAGTGCTCATAAAAAATCACTCAAGAATTGTTGCGGGTTAAATCCATCGTGTACACAAAATCATCTGGCCGATGTTGGTTCACCGCCACCAAAATTAGCGCGCCATCGCGGTCAAAATAGCGGCGTACGATAAGCAGCGTTGGGCTGTCTGGTTTAAGACCCAATTCTTTGGCAGAAGTTGCGTCAAGTCTAGTTGCTTGCATCCGTTGCTCCACGCGGCCAATATGTTCGGAGGCTAGCTCATCAATGATGGCATACACCGCACCACGGGCGTTTACGAAGCGTTTAGTGAGCTCGTCGTTGGTAGCAATGCGATAAATATCGGATACGCAAAACGGGGATTTTTCTTGGCGCTCTGAACGCACGCCGTGCAGATGAATGCACTTCGTTGCGACGCTACATTGCAGCCACGCCGCAATTTGGGTTGTGGCAGGGATGGTTTTTGCCGTCGCAATATCAAGCCGTGTGCTGGCACCGTATTGCAGTAAATCAGGGATCGAACTAACGCTGCGCTGGAAGCGATGGGGTTCGCGTTTTAGCACCCGTGTGCCGTGGCCTTGGCGGCGCTCTACTAGGCCGTCTTCAGTCAGTATTCGCAGCGCTTCACGGGCAGTGTGACGCGACACGCCGTAGTTGGTGCAGAGGTCAATTTCAGTGGGCATTAGCTCGCCCACCGCCGGCTGACCAGTGGCGATTTGTGAACGCAATAAATCTGCGATTTGACGATAGCGAGGCAGTTCGTTTGTAAACATTTCCGTGTATACTTTTCTAAATGTCCGGACAAATTACCATCAATTCCACTGTTCTGCAATCCTTAAGCGCAATGCTTGCCAACGAGGGGCTCAAAACAAGTGTGAAATCTGCTAAAGCCATCACGATTGTTGATCGTGAACGCGCTGCTTTGCATGTGTTGGATTGGTTGGGTTGTGCTTACGGTGCGTATGTTGAAAGTGATTTTCTGTTTGCTTCTACATGCCCTATTAGAGGGCATCTTCAGCCTTATTCGGTAATTGGTGGCGGTTCAACAAGCCATTGGTTTGATGCGCTGCAACACAACGCCAGCTTAGGCAATGTGCTCGAAATGGATGACTTGCACCGTAGCTCAATATTACACCCAGGGCCGGTGATTATTCCGGCCGCTATTGCTGCAGCGCAGTGGGTCACTGCCATGACTGGTCGCGCTGTTTCAGGTGCGCAACTGCTCGATGCCATTGTGCGTGGTTATGAGGCAACGATTCGGATTGGACGCGCTTTGGGACCATCGCATTATCGGTTTTATCACAACACTTCTACCTGCGGCGCGTTTGGCGCAGCGGCTGCTGCTGCCAGTATTTTGTGTGCCAACGCGCAGCAAATGACGTGGGCATTGGCCAATGCTGGCAGTCGCACGGGCGGGCTATGGCAAATGCGCTTTGAAGCGACCGACACGAAGTCGCTCCACAATGTGATGGCGGCACAAACGGGCGTGCAAGCCGCTATCCTTGCGATGCAAGGAGTGCGCGGCCCGGCAAGCGTGCTAGAAGGCGTTTGCGGGCTATTTGCGGCCACCGCACCGGAGGCAAATGCGCAAGATGTGCTGCGTGATATTGATGTCGAGCCTTGGGCAATGCACGCCGTGAGTTTTAAGCCGTGGCCTGCTTGTCGCCATGCGCATCCAGCGATTGATGCGGCAATGGCTGTGCAGTTAAAAATACCGAATTTTAGCGTGGCGCGCATTCAGAAAATCACGCTCACCAGCTACAAAGCAGCGCTTGATTTTTGTGACAAGCCACTACCTACAACTGTTTCGGAAGCAAAGTTTAGCCTCCAGCATGCGGTGGCCGCTACGCTGATTGCAGCGGAAGCGGGTGCGACCCCGTGGTTAGACGAATTCAGTTTGGCAGCATTGACGCAGCCCGAGATTGCGGCTTTGCGTAGCAAGGTTATCGTGGCTGAAGGTGCGGATTATACCGCCGCGTTTCCGAATCGCTACGGTGCCGAAATCGAAATTGTACTTGACGACGGCAGCAGTTTTTTCCATCAGCAACCGGTCGCGGTGGGCGATCCAGAACTGCCGTTAAGTGCTGCACAGATAAGCCAGAAAGCCGCTAATTTAATGGCTTCGCAAGGCATTGAGCCTACCGCTACCCAAACGCTATTGCGCCTCACGCAAGCACTAGCAGCGCCCGCGCATGCGGCCGCGACTGTGTCTGATTTTGTCCGTGCATGGCCGCAATCAGTGGCAAATCAGGTGAACGCATGAGCGACAGAATTGATTTAATCATTGCGCATATTCAAGCGCACCGCAACCCGAGCGCCATACCCGAAGCCGCGCACGACAGCGCGCGCATGTGGATGCAAGACAGCATCGGTGTGGCGTTGTCAGGGGCAAGTGTGCCGCAGTCAGAAATCGTGCTTAACGTCGCGCGCCGCTGGGGGCAGGGCGCGGAAGCCCATGTGTGGGGCACAGGTGAAAAATTGCCCGCTGGCACAGCGGCGCTAATGAACGCATTCAATATTCACAACCAAGAATTTGACTGCGTGCATGAGCGCGCCGTGGTACATCCGATGGCGGTAATTTTGGCGGCCATGTTTGCGTACGCTGAAAAGCTGGCTCAAGCAGGTAAGCCAGTCAGCGGCGATAAATTTACTTTGGCCTTAACCTTAGCGGTGGACTGCGCCACGGTGATTGGCATGAGTGCCACGCGCGCCATTCGTTTTTTTCGCCCGGCGCAATGCGGCTGTTTGGGGGCAGTGGCGGGTATTTGCGCGCTGGCTGATTTTGATCAAGCCAAATCGCGTAACGCCCTTGGATTGGCCTATAGCCAGCTTGCAGGCACGATGCAAGCGCATATTGAAGGCACGCCAGCCTTGGCGTTGCAGGTAGGTTTTGCGGCGCGCGCGGCGGTTAACGCGGCTGAATTTGCAGCGCAAGGTTTTCGCGGGCCACACAATATTTTAGATGGTCAGCACGGCTATTTTGCGTTGTTTGAAGCGGACGCTAAGCCGGACGTCGCCTTTGCACAGCTAGGTAAAGTTTGGCAAATTACCAAGGTATCGCACAAGCCATTTCCCACTGGCCGCGCAGCACAAGGCGGCATTGCGGGGCTGCGGTATTTGATGAAATCGGTTGGCTTTGGCTATGCGGATGTTGCGCAAATAGTGGTTGCAGCGCCGCCACTGGTGCGGCAATTGGTCGATCGCCCGATGCAATTGGGTATGAATGTGAGCTACGCGCGGCTGTGCATGCCGTTTTTGCTGGCGCTTACTTTGCGTGAAGGCACGGTAAATTTAAGCGCCTACAGCGTGGCTAATTTAAGCAGCCAAAATTTATTATTGCTGGCCGAAAAAGTCAGCATGGTGGCCGATGCCACCACGGATCCAAATTCTTTGCGCCCTCAGCACCTTACCGTGAAGCTACAAAACGGCAGTAGCCACTCGCATGATCTCGCCTATGTGTACGGCGCGCCTGAAGCACCGATGTCGGCGGAAGATCAGCTGCAAAAATTTGTCCATTGCCTAAGCTTTGCGCCTCGTCCGCGCGATGCCGTATCGGCAACGGCGCTGCACGCGCAAATTGCGAATGTGCACGCGCTGTCAGATGTCACTGCACTGCTCCATCACCTCGCCGCAAGAGCCACTTCTTCATCCAACTTGACCCCTAAAAATGTCCAAACCACTCTATTTTGATTGCGTGCAACCCCATAAGCTTACCGATGAGTATCCTGTCGGCAATGCGTTTTTAAAACGGTTTACCGCCATCAGCGCAGATGAGTTGCAGGCGCTGCAAAATGAACGCTTTATGCGCACCATGGCGCGCGGTTGGCAAATTCCGTTTTACCAGCGTTTATGGGGCGCGCAGGGCATTACACCTGCTGATATTGGAGGCTTGGAAGACATCGCAAAGTTACCGTCATTTTCAAAAACTGAACTGATGGAAAGTGTGGAACGCTGCCCGCCATTGGGTGATTATCATGGCCAGGATTCTTATCCCGAAGCCGAGCGTCCACCGATGATTTTGCACACCACCAGCGGCACCACGGGGCGTCCGCAGCCTTTGATGTTTGGGCCTCGTGGCCGCGAAATTCAAAATTTATTGCTCGGTAGGGCCTATACATTTCAAGGTATTGGCGACGGTGACACCGTGCACTCGGTGTACGGCCACGGCTTAATTAACGGCGGCCATTATGTGCGCGAATCGGTGCTGCATTACACCCGTGCTACCTTTTTATCAGCTGGCACGGGAGTTGAAACTAGATCTGCCCAACAAGTGCAATTGATGCGTGATTTTGGTGTGACCGCTATTGTTGGCTTTGCCGATTATATTAAGAAACTCGCTGAAGTTGCCCATGAATCGGGCATCTTGGCGGGGCGGGACATTCCAGTTCGGCTAATTTCGGGCCATTTAGGGCGCGAGTCACGCGATGCCTTGAGCGCATCGTGGGGTGATTGTGCAGTGTTTGATTGGTATGGCGTGGGCGACACAGGCTGCATTGCCGCTGAAGGGCCAGACCATGATGGTTTATATGTAATGGAGGACGCGCAATACGTTGAAATTGGCGACATTGAAACTGACAAACCGCTGGCCGACGGACAAACCGGCAACTTAATCGTAAGCTGCATTCATAAGGACGACATCTACCCCTGTATTCGCTTCAACACCAAAGACGTGAGCCAAGTTAAGCTCGGGTCATCCGCACTGGGCTTGCGTTTCAAGCGTATTGAGGGCTTTTTAGGCCGCTCAGATAATATGATTAAACTGCGCGGCATCAATATTTATCCGCAAGGTTTAGCGCCCGTTTTAGAGCAAGAAATTGCCTTTGCAGGAGAGTATATTTGTGTGGCCACTCGCGATGCGGCGGGGCGCGATGAGCTTATGGTGCACATCGAAATTACCGCGAAGGAAAGCAAGAGTGCAGCCTTAACGCAGCGGTTTGTAGAGCGCTTAAAGCAGCAGTTTGGCGTGCAAATGCAAGTCACGCTAGAGCATCAAGGCGCACTTGCAAATTTGACCGGCATTGAAACTAGACAAAAACCGATTCGTTTAATTGATAAACGGCATGGATAATTTAGAACAGTTTTTAGAGAACATTGCGCTTGATAATGCGCAGTTAAATATATTTTTGGCGCAAACTTCACCCCAAAAAATGGCTGGAGACGCCCTAATTACGGGCGTCTCCAAGGGGTCACTAAGTGGTTTATGCGCTGCCATTAAATGCAATATTGCCGTGCGCGGCTTGCCGTTTAGCGCGGGTATTGCGGGATATGAAAATCGACTGCCTGAAGCCGATGCCTTCGTAGTGTCGCGCCTGAAAGCGGCGGGCGCGCAAATTTTGGGCGTCGTCAATATGGAAGAGGCAGCACTTGGTGCCATCACCAATAATCCGTATTTTGGCCGCTGCGAAAACCCGTTAAAGCTTGGCTTCACCCCCGGCGGCTCCAGCGGCGGCAGTGCGGCTGCAGTGGCTGCGGGCATGGCAGATTTTGCGCTGGGCACTGACACCATGGGAAGCTGCCGCATACCCGCAGCCTACTGTGGCGTGGTTGGCTTTAAACCGACATATGGTCGAACCAGTCTAGATGGCGTAGAGCCCCTAGCGGCGCGGCTTGACCACGTGGGGGTGCTGGCAAATGATGTCACCACCGCAAGCCTTGTCGCGCAAGAAATTTGCGTTTATAACCCTGCGAATGAATATGATCGGCCATTTGCGCCACTTGGCGGAGTGAAAGCTGCACCATTGCACGGCAAGCGCTTCGCGGTACTAGATGCCGCCGCTTGTGGTTCGCTTACGCCAGCAGTGAAGCACGCTTACGCGCAAGCCTGCAAGGCGCTTACTGCCAGCGGCGTTACGCTTGTTGAGCGGGCAATTGACGTTGCGGGCTTGGCTAAAATGCGTCGTGCCGGTTTGTTGATTTGCGAAGCTGAGCTTGCTAATTCTTTAGCGCAACTGATAGCGGTAGATGCTTCAAAAGAGCCTATTTCAGGGCATCTTCGCGGTATGATTGCGTTTGGTGCGACTAAATCAGCGCCCGATTTAGCGCGCGCGCACGGCCAAATTGATGGCGCTATTTTATTGTTGCGCGGCTTAATGCAAAATGTGGACGCGATCTGCTGGCCAACCGCCCCGCAAACTGCCTTTTCGTTTAACGATCCGGTTCCAGCAAGTCAAGCAGACTTCACTTGTTTGGCTAATTTTACCGGCGCGCCTGCTATCAGCTTGCCCATTGCCGGCAGCACCACCAGCCTGCCTGTAGGCTTGCAATTGATGATGATGCCGGGCGAAGATGGCGCATTGCTCAACCTCAGCTTAGCCATTGAACAAACTTTTAGAACACTCCCACAATTTTTTGGAGATGCCGCATGAACGCAATCACAACAGCAGCTGTCCCAACCGGTTTTGCCCGCTACGCCCCTTGGTTGATGGCGTTTTTAGCGCTGTTTATGTTGTTTGTCACCAACGGTTTTACCACCACGAGCTTAACGGCTTATGACGAATCGCTACTCAAAGAATTCGGCTGGACGCGCGGGCAGCTAAAATTTCGCGATTTAATCACGCTCATGATCGCTGGCCTATCCGCCCCCTTCGCCGGTATTTTGATTGATAAAATCGGCACGCGTAAACTCATGCTCACCGGCTCATTGTTGCTGGCCGCCGCCTATTTTTCATACGGCTTTATCTCAAGCCTTACGCACCTATACATTATCCACGCGGTGTTCGGCGTGGTACTAGTTTGTGCGGGCTTAAACGTAGCGGTGATTCACGTATCGCAGTGGTTCCACACCCAACGTGGCACGGGCATCGGTATTGCGTTGGTGGGCAGCAGTTTAGGCGGTGCGTTGTTGACGCCGATACTGGTGAAAGTGGTGGCGTCCCTCGGCTGGCGCGCTACTTTTATGTGGATGTCAGCGCTTGCAATTGTGCTATTTTTGGTGTGCTTGTTTGGGTCGAGATCGCCCGCCCATTGGGGTGTTTCGCCCTTAAAAGCAGCGCCTAATGCAAGCGGGGCAGCGCCTAAAAATGCGGGTGCAACACCGCATGATTTGACGCTTTCGCAGGCAATGAGCACGGTCAGTTTTTGGGCGTTGGCAGTCATTGCGATGGCAACTTTTTATGCGCTGCTGGCCCTAGCCGCGCATTTATTCTTACACTTGCGTGGTTTGGGTTTGACGCCGCAGAAGGCTGGAGCAGGCATTAGCGCCTTGTTTACGATGGGGTTAATTAGCAAATTTTTGTTCGGCTATTTGGCTGATAAATTTAATTTGCGTATGGTATTTTTAGCCAATATTTTGGTCATGTTAGCAGGCTTAATATTGTTCGCCACCCAAAGCCTAGACCTAGTTTGGCCTGCCATCATCATCACCGGCTTCGGCTGGGGCGGCCTGTACACCCTGCTGCAGCTACAAGCCGTAAATAACTTCGGCCTAACCCACTCCGGTAAAATTTTAGGCAGCATCACGCTCATGGATGCGTGCGCAGGTGGCCTAGGCATGTGGCTTACCGGCGTGTTGTTTGATACTTATAAATCGTATGAAGTTGCGTTCTACGTATTGGTAGGGCTCGTCACTGTAGCGTTTTTGGCGGCGTTCTTTGTTAAGCGGGAAGTTAAGGATTAAATGAGCAGAACATCACTTGCTCATTGTCTACGTATACGTTACCATGTGAGGTGTAAATGCAATTAGTTGAGCTAACTCTAGTCGACAAATCCAGTCCCTATGCGGATTGGTTTGGTGACCTACCGGTAGACGTTGCGGTAAAAGTGACCACAGCTACGTTGCGAATGCAACAGGGGAATTTATCGAATATCGAGTGGTTTCGTGGGATTGGCGAATTTAAGCTCAATTTCGGTGCCGGTTGGCGAATCTACTTGGCAAAAGATGGGTTGGAGATTGTGATGTTGCTTGGTGGCGGCAGCAAACGATCTCAGCAAAAGGATATTGATCGCGCCGTAGCGCTTTGGAATGATTACAAACTGCGTAAACAGAACTCAGCGAAGGCTACTAAATTAGCAGAAAACTCAAAACAGAAAGGTTGAATATGGCGCTGACACGAGATTTTAAACAGACGATAGTGGCGCGGGTGCAGGCCGACCCTGCTTTTGCAAAAGCGTTACTCGATGAGGCGGCGACGCTTTTTTTGAACGGTGAAGCAGAGACGGCGAAACTTATGCTGCGGGATTTAGTTAACGCGACTGTCGGGTTTGAGCAACTCGCTCAAACGGTTTCTAAGCCGACCAAAAGCGTACACCGCATGTTATCGCCGTTAGGCAATCCGACCATGACAAATTTGGCCGCGATTTTTGTGGCATTGAAAGATGCGTTGAACGTTGAATTTCAGGCGCAAAGCGCGTACTGCTAGTAAATTCTATTTTCTAACGCACGCTTAAGCTTGTTTTATGCAGAGCCCGCTTTTGTGTAGGCACTTATCGTAAAATTATGTTTTACGGTATGTTCTCCTCACAAAATCTCACCTTTCAACATGAAAACAAACTCCCCATTTTCACTTTTTTGCCATTGGGTACTTGCACTGGCGTTCGGTGTTGGCCGCGCCGTAGATGCAAAAACCAATATCGCGTATGACTACTAGTACGCAAACTCATTTTAGTCGCCTCATGTTAGTGATGTTGGCGGTGATCGCGGTGGTGTCGTTGTTTGATTTAGGCTACCGCAAATTAGCTAATCCTGACGAAGGCCGTTATTCCGTTATTGCCCAGCAAATGGCAACGACGGGTGATTTTGTTACCCCGCGTTTAAATGGCCTCAAGTATTTCGAAAAGCCGCCGATGCAATATTGGGCGGCGGCTGTTGCGTTCAAAGTGTTTGGCGAAAGCGAATGGTCGGCGCGGCTGTATACCTCTTTGTGTGCCTTGTTGTGCTTATGTTTAGTGGGCTACACGGCTTCCCGTGTGTTCAATCGCGAAGTGGGTTTGTATAGCGTGTTGGCGCTGGCGGCGTGCCCGTATTTTATGGCCTTGGGCGAAATTGTCACCCTTGATATGGGGCTTACTTTTTGGACTACGTTAAGCTTATGCAGCTTTATTATTTCGCAATCGCCGCGTGGCGGGCGCGATGAGCATCCGGGTTGGGTGTGGCTAGCGTGGGCAGCTGCGGCGGGCGCGGTGCTGTCAAAAGGCTTGATTGGCGTGCTGTTTCCGGCAGCTACGGTGTTTTTATATAGCGTAATTACGCGCGATTTAAGTTTGATTAAAAAGTTGGGCAGCCGCACATGGCTGATTGGCATTGTGATTTTTTTCGTGTTGGTTACGCCGTGGTTTATTTTGGTGGGCGAACGCAATCCAGAGTTTTACCGTTTCTTTTTTATTCATGAGCATTTTGAACGGTTTTTAACTAAAACCCACCGTCGCGAAGCGCCGTGGTGGACGTTTATCGCCATTTTGATGGCTGGTGCTGCACCGTGGGCATTTATGCTGGCGCAAAGCATTTGGCGCGGTTTCAATTTGCGCGGCAATGGTGAAGCAGATTTCTATCACGCGACGAACAAAGCGGTGCCGTTTAGTCCCTTAAAATTCGCGCTAATTTGGTGTGGATTTATCATGGTGTTTTTTAGTATGTCGGGCTCCAAATTGCCAGCCTATATTTTGCCAATTTTTCCGCCCTTGGCAATTGTCATTGGCTATTACCTGACAACCACGCCCGGTAAAAATTTGGCAAAATATTTATGGCCGATCCCGTTGCTGGCAATTGCTGGTGGCGTGTGGGCGTATTTAGCACCGGAGCAAAAAGCCCACGATGCCCTAACCTTGGCGCTTTACAAGCAATACAGCGTAATTTTAGTGGGTGCCTGCAGCATTATTTTTGTGGGTTCAATCGCCGCTATTTTTATGTTTATGAAGGATACCGAAAAGCTAAAGCGTGGTGCCGCAGTGAGCGTCACGCTGGCGAGCTTGGCGTTAATCCATTTAGTAAACTATGGCTACGAGATGATCTCTCCCTTGCAGTCGGGCTATCAGGCAGCGCAAGCCGCACTTAAACACCTTACGCCGCAAACACGTTTTTACGGAGTCAAAATGTATGATCAATCTATGCCGTTTTACACCAAACGCCACATGCATTTAATTCAGTATGTTGATGAATTTGAAACCGGACAAAAAGCCGAGCCGCAGCTGTACACGCCCAAGTTAGAAAGCTTTGCAGCACTTTGGGCGCAGCCCGGCCCAGCGGTAGCGGTGATGCAAGATGGTATTTATGCTGACCTTACTGCTGAAGGTGTGCCGATGAAGTTAATCCATTCTGACCCGCGTCGCTATGTGGTTATCAAGCTACCGCATTTGCCATGACAGCCCTTACTTTTTGCATGGTGTTAGCGGGCATGCTCCTCAACTCGGGCGCACAGCTGGCAATAAAAGCCGGTACCAATCAAATTGGTGCCTTTCATTTTACGGCTGAAAATATTGTGCCCATCGGCTGGAAAATTGCGACTAATCCATTTATATTTTTGGGCTTAAGCTGCTATGTAATAAGTGTGGTGGTGTGGATATTGGCGCTGTCGCGTGTGCCGGTCTCCATTGCTTACCCGATGGGATCGATTGGCTACGCGGTGGTGGCATTTGTCGGTTGGCAGTTTATGGGCGAGAGCATTAGCGCGCAAAAACTCACGGGTATTGGTTTTATATTGGTTGGCGTGTATTTAGTGGCACGGTCACAATAATAATTTTAAAAGCAGGATCATTCGATGCAAGCGAGCAACACACCTTATTTATCCTTTGCGCGACCTACACTGGATGTGGCCATGGCTGCTGCCGTTTCTGAAACTTTGCTGTCCCATTGGATCACCAGCGGCCCGCAAGTGCAGGCCTTTGAAACAGCGTTGTCTGCCTATCACGGCGGTCGCCCCACACGGGTGTTTACGTCGGCCACGGCCGCCATGGAAGTGGTGTTTGAATTGCTCGGCATCGGCGGGATTGGCGGGATTGGCAACAGCGGTGATGAAGTAATCACCAGCGCGCAAACCTTTTTTTCCGTCGGTAATATGATCGAAAAAGTGGGCGCTAAATGTGTGTTTGTTGATTGTGATTTGCAAACCCGGAACATGAATTTGCAGCAAGTTGAGGCTGCGATTACCCCGCGCACCAAGGCTATTGTGCCCACCCATTTTTCCGGCTTACCGTGTCAGATGGATGATCTGTATGCGCTGGCGAGAAAACACAATTTGCGGGTGATTGAAGATGCTGCCTTAGCGATAGGAAGTAGCTGGAAAGGCACGAAAATAGGGGCGTTTGGCGATATAGCATTGTTCAGCTTTCATCCCAATAAAAACATGACCACTATCGAAGGCGGTGCCGCCGTATTTTCATCAGAAGATGAAGCTAAGCGTGCTGAAATATTGCGTTTTCACGGTATTAGAAAGCTTGACGATGGTTCGCGCGATGTGGAAGTAGCCGGTGGCAAATTTAACATGAGCGATGTGTCCGCGCGCTTGGGGTTGAGCCAGTTAGCGGAGCTTGACCAATGGTGCGCCAAGCGTCAAGCCTTAGCCGCGCATTATTTTGCATGTTTAGAAAATCAAAATTCATCCCCTGCGTGTGACCTACCCGCGCGCGCTTGGCCGCACGACGTCGACGGCCACAGCTGGAATATGTTTTGCGTGTTGTTGCCGCTAGATAAAATGACGCACACCCGCAAGCAGTTTATTGACGCTATGCATCAACGCGGCATCGGCATTGGCGTATCGTATGAAGCGATGCATCTTTCCACCTTGTATCGGCGCAAGGGCCATAAGGAAGGTGAGTTTCCTTATGCCGAACGTATTGGTCGCGAAACAATCACGCTGCCGCTTTTTCCGACCATGACGAATGCCGATGTTGAGCGCGTATGTAAGGCATTGCGTGAAGTAATCGTTGGGAAAAGTTAATCATGACCAGCATGCCAAAAGTATCAATCGTCATTCCAGTCTACAACGAAGAACCGGGTCTAGCGACCCTATTTGCGCGGCTCTACCCCGCTTGCGATAAATTAAATTGCAGCTATGAAATTATTTTCATCAACGATGGTTCAAAAGATAAATCTGCTGCGTTGTTGCGCGAACAGTTTCAAGCGCGGCCTGACGTAACTCGCGTAATTTTGTTTAACGGTAACTACGGCCAGCACATGGCGATTGTGGCAGGCTTCGAGCATGCGCGTGGCGAGCGGGTGGTCACGCTCGATGCAGATTTGCAAAACCCACCGGAAGAAATCGGTAATTTACTAGCTGAAATGGACAAGGGTTTTGATTACGTTGGCTCGATTCGGCGCAAGCGAAATGATGTTGCGTGGCGGCATTTTGCCTCGCGCGCCATGAACCGGCTGCGTGAACGCTTAACCCACATAAAAATGACCGACCAAGGCTGCATGTTGCGGGCGTATAGCCGTGACATCATCAGTGCGATCAATATGAGCAAAGAAATTAATACCTATATTCCGGCGTTGGCGTATTCCTATTCGCATAACCCAACGGAAATTGTGGTGGAACATGAAGAACGATCAGCCGGTGAATCTAAATATTCTCTGCTGCAATTAGTGCGTTTAAACTTTGATTTAATTACCGGTTTTTCGATTGCGCCGTTGCAAATATTTTCGATTTTGGGCATGTTGGTCTCCCTTGTTTCGTTCGGCTTTTTTGTGTTGCTCATGGTGCGCCGCATATTTGTTGGCCCCGAAGCAGAGGGCTTATTTACCATCGCTTCTATTGCGTTTTTTCTAATCGGTATTGTGCTGCTGGGTTTAGGGCTGGTGGGTGAGTACGTGGGCAGAATTTATCAGCAGGTGCGTGAGCGGCCACGCTTTATGGTGCAGGCAGTGCTCGAAGCTGATGAGCAAACAATAGTTGAAGACGCCCGTAAACAGGGCGTCTACAGATGATTAAAGTGGGAAAAACGGCGATAGTTTTTGCTTATCACGACGTAGGTTGCGCCTGTTTGCAGGTGTTGCTACAGCAAGGCGTGGATGTTAAGTTGCTCGTCACCCACACCGATAGCCCCGCTGAAAATATTTGGTTTGGCAGCGTTGCGCAAATTGCCAAAGACGCTGGCATAAAAGTAATCACGCCGGATGACGCCAACACGCCAGAACATATTGCAGAATTTGCCGCTATTGCACCGGATTTTATTTTTTCTTTCTACTATCGCAATATGCTGAAGCCAGCGGTGTTGGCCACCGCCACGCGTGGCGCGTTCAATATGCACGGTTCCTTATTGCCAAAATATCGGGGCAGGGTGCCAATTAATTGGGCGATAATTCACGGTGAAACTCAGACCGGTGCCACGCTCCATGAAATGGTTGAAAAGCCCGATGCGGGGCGGCTTGCGGGGCAAAAGGCGGTAAATATTGAGCCTAATCAAACCGCGCAAGACGTGTTTGTAAACGTAACTAAGGCAGCGGCTGAAATGTTGGCCGAGGTGCTACCTAGCTTGCTTGATGGCTCGCTGGTGTTGACCACGCAGGATTTAAGCAAAGGCAGCTATTTTGGTGGCCGTAAAGCTGCTGATGGCGAAATTAATTGGGCGCAGTCAGCGCTGCAAATTCATAATTTAGTGCGCGCGGTAGCACCGCCTTATCCGGGTGCCAGCACGCAGATAAACGGCGTGCCGGTCATCATTACGCAAACCAGTTTAGCGCCACCGCACATCACGCACGAGACGCCGGCGCGCGTAAACGTCAGTTCTTCAAGCGTAATTGCAATGTGTGGCGACGGGCGCATGGTGCGCTTGCGCGAGGCGCGTATTGGCGAAACGCTGCTCGATGAGCTGGCGTTAGCCCAGTATTTTGGCGTTGGTGTGTACAACTTAGGCGCGATTGCCATGCCGACTGGTGGCTAGAACAGGTAAAATTGCAGTTACGGCAACAATATCAAACCCAAACGTGGCGACATTAAAATGAAAAAAGTTCTGATTCTCGGTGTAAATGGCTTTATTGGTCATCATCTTTCTAAGCGGATTTTAGATACAACAGATTGGCATGTGTATGGCATGGACATGAATCGTGATCGCATTCAAGAATTTACCGGCAACCCAAACTTTCATTTTTTTGAAGGTGACATCACCATCAATCGCGAATGGATTGAATACCATGTGCGCAAATGCGACGTGGTGCTGCCGCTGGTTGCGATCGCTACGCCATCGACTTATGTGTCCGCGCCGCTGAAGGTTTTTGAGCTTGATTTTGAAGCCAATTTGCCGATTGTGCGTCACTGCGTAAAGTATAAAAAACGCGTTATTTTCCCATCCACATCCGAAGTGTATGGCATGTGCGAAGACGCCGCCTTTGATCCGCACACATCCAATTTAGTGTTAGGCCCAATTGAAAAGCAACGCTGGATTTATTCATGCTCAAAGCAGCTGATGGATCGCGTAATTTATGCCTACGGCTCTATGGGTGAGCTTGATTTCACCCTATTCCGTCCGTTTAACTGGATTGGTGCGGGCCTTGATAGTATTCACACCGCCAAAGAAGGCTCAAGCCGCGTCATTACGCAGTTCTTTGGCCATATTGTGCGCGGAGAGCCGATTAAACTAGTAGACGGTGGCGCACAAAAACGTGCCTTTACCTACATTGATGATGGCATCGCAGCGCTCATGAAAATTATCGCCAACGAAGGCAATGTAGCCACCGGCCAAATTTATAACATCGGTAATCCCGCTAACAATTTTTCGGTTCGTGAGCTTGCGCACATGATGCTAGATTTAGCCAAAACTTATCCCGAATATGCAGCGACGGCGGCTAAGGTTTCCATTGTTGAAACCACGTCTGGCGAGTACTACGGCAAAGGTTACCAAGATGTACAAAACCGCGTGCCTAGCATTACCAACACCATGAAAGATTTAAACTGGTCGCCCACGGTAAAAATGGATGCCGCGCTCAAAGGTATTTTTGACGCCTATCGCGCCGAAATTGAAGGCGCACGAAACTTGGTTAATTAAGCCAGCACCATGACCGAGCAGATAAAAATTGGCGTCGTGATGGGATCGAATTCCGATTGGGACATCATGCAGCATGCTGCACGTGTGCTGAAAGATTTCGATATCGCGTTTGAACACAAAGTAGTTTCTGCCCATCGCACGCCGGATGCCATGTTTGAATACGCTGAAAACGCCCAAAAACGGGGCTTGCAGGCGATAATCGCCGGTGCTGGTGGAGCAGCGCACCTGCCTGGTATGTTGGCCGCTAAAACCACCATTCCAGTGTTAGGCGTGCCCGTGCCATCGCGTCATCTGGCGGGGCAAGACTCACTCTATTCCATCGTGCAAATGCCCAAAGGCATTCCAGTGGCCACGTTTGCCATTGGCGAAGCGGGGGCTGCCAACGCAGCGCTGTTTGCGGTGAGTTTGCTGGCAAATCACGATGCCGCATTATCGACCCGCCTAAAAGCCTACCGTGAGCAAATGAAAGAAACTGTTTACGCAATGCACTTGCCGGAAGTTTTGTAGCTCACATGATATTGCCCGGCGAAACCCTAGGCTTAATCGGCGGCGGCCAACTTGGTCGCATGTTTGCCATGGCCGCGCGCACCATGGATTATCGAGTCACGGTACTTGATCCCGACCCGCTTAGCCCAGCGGCCGAATTCGCTACTGGCCATTTAAATACGCCCTACACGCACCCAATTTCAATTACCGAAATGGCGCAAACTTGCGCAGCCGTTACCACGGAATTTGAAAACGCACCGGCAGAAGTGCTGCACCTTATGGCGCAAAAAACCACCGTGCGACCGGATGGTGCGGCTGTTGCTATTGCGCAGGATCGTCGTTTGGAAAAAAGTTTTTTCACTCGCCATGGCTTTCCTACTGGCCCGTATGCCGTGATTGAAAGTGCTGACGATATTGCAGAAGCCCTTGCAAAAGTAACCCTGCCAGCAGTGCTAAAAACAGCGCGCTTCGGCTACGATGGCAAAGGTCAAGCAGTCATTCGTGAACCGGCGCAATTGCTGGAAACCCTTACAGAATGGCGCTTTCCAGCTTGTGTGCTGGAACAATTTTTGAAGTTGGAGTGCGAATTGTCGGTCGTGTTAGCACGCAATGAAGTCGGCTTTGTGCAGCCTTTTCCGGTGGCTGAAAATCAACACATTGATGGCGTACTTGACATCACCATCGCACCCGCCCGCGTAAGCACGGCGTTGAGCGAGCAAGCCTTGTTGCTCGCGCAAAATATGGCGATGGCGCTTAATTATGTGGGTGTGATGGCGGTAGAGTTTTTCGTCATTGCAGCGCCCGATGGCACCCAGCAATTGCTGATAAACGAAATCGCCCCGCGCCCGCATAACAGCGGCCACTTTACGATGGATGCGTGTCGCACCTCGCAGTTCGAGCAGCAAGTGCGGGTGCTATGCGGCCTGCCGATGGGTGATGCGTCGCAGCACTCGCCTGCAGTCATGCTCAATTTACTTGGCGATTTGTGGGGGGGCGACGCCCACCAAACGCCGCCTGCATGGGACAAGATTTTACAATTTCCGAACGCCCATTTGCACCTATACGGCAAGCGTAGCGCGCGTGCAGGGCGTAAGATGGGGCACGTGACAGTGTGTAGCGCGGATGTAAATGCTGCACTGCAAGATATTCTAAAAATAAAACAAATGTTGGCGGAGAGTTAAGCAAGCACGATCTGGGTGGCAACACGTGATCACACCCAATTCTACCGACAGCAAACGCTCTATCTACGAGGAGGTCGGTATGAAATTAGGTCCAATACTTTTAGCAGGCGCACTATTGCTGTCCACCACTGTCAGTGCTGGCATGATTCAATATGAAATTGTCGATTTCACCAAAGATCCCAAAGGCAAAGTGGTCGCCACTGGCACCGCCAACCAGCAAGCTAAAGACGTGATTTTGACCAAAACAACGGGGCTTTCGGGATCAGGCGGTGCGGGATTATCAACAGCAGGACAAATAGTGGACGATTATTATTTGGGCGTAACGGTGAATCAAAATAAAGACTTAATCGGTTTTTTAATGTGGCTGCAAATGGAACCAGATGGCTACAGCGCCGAAACTTTCAAGCGCGCCACTGATGATGTTTTTGATTTACAAAACCCATCACCCGCCGAGCTCACCAGCGTTAAAGTGCGCAACAAGGGGGATGCCAGCAAACCGGAAATTGTCGACATCACATTTTTGAATGACGTATCCATTCGCTCAAGCGACTATCGCAATAAATCGAAAGTGCTATTTCGCCTAAACATTAAGAAGGGCAGTATCTTCAGTTTGCAATGAAAGTAGCTTAATGAAAGTTGGATTATTCGTAACGTGTTTAGTTGATCTGGTGCGCCCAAGTATTGGATTTAGTACGCTTGAACTATTAGAACGCGCAGGCTGCACAGTGATTGTGCCCGACACCCAAACCTGCTGCGGCCAACCCGGCTACAACTCCGGTGCGCGTGAATTAGCCAAAGACCTAGCGCGAAAAATACCGCCGCTTTTTGCCGATTGCGATTACATCGTCGCGCCATCTGGCTCCTGTTCCGGGCAAATGAAAGTGCATGTGCCCGAAGACTTATTTAAAGACACGCCGGAGGAGCCCGTATTTAGGGCGTTTGCAGCCAAATGGTATGAACTGTCAGATTTTTTAGTGAACGTATTAAAGCTTGACGTTACGAAGTTGAACGCGCAAAAATCAACCATCACTTATCACGACAGCTGCGCGGGCCTACGAGAAATCGGTATTAAATCCCAACCGCGCCAACTGCTCACAGCCGCCGGCAACACCATAAATGAAATGACCGATTGCGAAAAATGCTGCGGCTTCGGCGGCACCTTCTCCATCAAACTAGGCGAAATTTCCACTCGCATGGCCGACAATAAATGCGTAAATATTCAAGCTGCGAATGCGCAAGCGGTAGTTGGCGGTGATTTAGGATGCCTACTAAATATTGAAGGCCGACTGCGCAGAAATGGCGACATGACAACGCAGGTTTTACACTTTGCAGAAGTCTTGACGGCCAAGTAAACTCGACCTCGCTTTGCACCTCTCTCCCCTCGCGGGAGAGAGGCCGGGAGAGAGGGGGTAGCAAAATAAACACAAGTGCCACCACAAGGATCCGCCATGCAAGTCCAATCCATGTTCTTCAAACAAACCGCCAGCATGAAGCTAGACGATCCTGTCCTGCAGCGCGCGATGAAGCGAGCAAAAACCAAGTTCGTCGACGGCCGCGCAGCGGGCATCGCTCAACTCGATAATTTTGAAGACTTACGCACTTACGCGGCCGCCATGCGCGACGAAGTCATCAATAATCTGGACGCCTATTTGCTTGAGTTTGAAGCCAATGCAATTGCCCGCGGCGCACACGTACACTGGGCGCAAACAGCCGACGAGGCGAACGCAATTGTGCTGCAAATAGCCAAGCAGCATGACGTAAAACGCGTGGCTAAGTCAAAGTCCATGGTCACCGAAGAAATCGGCTTAAACACGGCTCTAATCGCAGCGGGCATTGCCGTGATGGAAACCGATTTAGGCGAATATATTTTGCAACTAGCCGATGAGCCACCATCGCATATCGTTGCCCCTGCCGTGCATAAATCTAAAGAACAAGTAGCCGAGCTTTTTACCAAAGCCCACGGCACGCCCCTACTCACCGACATTCCCGCCATGACGCGCGAAGCCCGCGAGCAGTTGCGCGATCATTTTTTAAAAGCCGATATGGGCATCTCCGGCTCCAATTTTTTAATCGCCGAAACTGGCACCACGTTAACCGTTACCAACGAAGGCAATGCCGACATGGTCACCACCCTGCCGCGCGTGCATTGCGTGGTGACGGGTATTGAAAAAGTGATTCCCACGTTAGAAGATTTTGCTGTGTTGTCGCGCCTGCTCGCGCGTTCAGCCATCGGCCAATCGGTAGCCAATTATTTAACCCTCACCACCGGCATAAAAGGCGTGGGCGATGCCGATGGGCCTGAGCATATGCACATCGTGTTGGTAGATGCTGGCCGCACCAAGCTTGTGGGTAGCGACATGAAAGAAATGCTGCGTTGCATACGCTGCGGCGCATGCATGAACCACTGCCCCGTGTATCAAAATGTGGGCGGCCATGCGTATGGTTGGGTGTATCCAGGACCTATGGGCAGCGTGCTTACGCCAACCTACGTGGGCATTGAAAACGCGGGTGATTTGCCCAACGCGGCCACCTTTTGCGGCGAATGCCAAGTGGTGTGTCCCGTAAAAATTCCGCTGCCAGACTTGATGCGCAAATGGCGCGAACGGCAGTTTGATCAAAAGCTTCGCCCATTCAGCGAACGCGCCAGCATCGCCACCTGGAGGTTCTTCGTCACCCGTCCGCGCTTATACGCCTTCGCTACTCGCATCGGCGCGCGTGTAGGGGCTGCGTGGGGCGGCAAAAGCGGTTTAATACACAAGCTCCCCGGCATCGATGGCTGGACCGACGGCCGCGACATGCCCGCGCCGCAAGGCAAAACCTTTCGTGAGATGTACGCGGCCAGACAAAAAAGTGGCGGTAAATAACCATGCAATCTAGCCCATCCCGCGACGCCATTTTGCAACGGATCCGCAGCCAATCAGGTCGCGAAGGTTTAACGAGCGCCGCCGAACGCGACGCCGTAAAAGCCCGCATCCAAAGCCGCCCCACCGCACCCCTGCCCGGCATCGCCAAACATGAGCCAGTGGCACACTTTATTGCCGAATGTGAAAGGGTAAAAACCACTGTGGCGTTAGTGGAAACAGAGGCTGAAATACCTGCTGCAGTGGCCAAATATGTGGCTGAAGAGGGTTTAATTACGGGCATCTCCGGCTGGTCTGCATATGCAAATCTAGATTGGCAAGCGGTAGGATTAAGCTATAAATCCGGTTCGTCCACAGCGCAAGATTTAATCGGCTTCACCGATTGCTTTTGCGCGATAGGCGAATCCGGCACCCTGCTTTTATTATCCAGCCCCGAAACCCCAAAGCTAAATGCCCTACTGCCCGAAACCCATATTTGCGTGGTGAAAAAAAACCGAATAGTCCCCACCATGGAAGCCGCCTTCGCGCTCATGCGCGCGGAAATTGGCGCACCACCAAGAGCGACTTTTTTTGTCTCCGGCCCATCGCGCACGGCTGACATTGAGCAGACGATAGTGATCGGCGCGCACGGGCCTTATCGGGTGCATGTGCTTTTGGTGGGGTAGGGTGGCTGGAGGTGCCCTATTTTAGGGCATCTTCGGTTCATATGAATGCATAGCTTTTTGGCGGTTGCCCTCGCCGCAGGAAAGCGTTCAAGGCTTGATTCTCTATCTTTTGATTATCTGCATTTGAAGCGCGTGATGGCCGCTTCTAGTTCCTCCGGCCGAAGCGCCTTGACCATGACAGCATCAATAACATTGATTTCTTGACGCAATAGCTGCAACGCTATTCCCGCGTCCTTCCACACTAAATAGCCACAAGCGTAAGGGATATTCTTAAAGGAGCTCAAAAAATCAACTGCTGCGTAGTTGCCAGGTTCTAATCCCGGTGGGTCGCGGTACCAAGTTACTTTTTTGATCTTTCGGCTAATCGAGGTACCCGATGCAGCGTTGAATTTTTCAGATCTATCGCGCAACTGACTCAACGATTCGGCTTCGCGAAGCGCTTCCGATTGCATGTCGTAGGCTTCTTTATATTTGGCGCCTTCAAGGAGTGAGAAAAAAGTAAGTGTTGCCGATTGTGCACGTTGATCTTCCGCAATGCTCGGTACAATATCTGGTGTCAGTAAAGGCGCCGTTAAACTCACTTTCCGAGTATCCGTAAGCTCACACGCAATGTCTTGTCGTAGCAAGAGCGTCGTGGCCGCATCTGATGCTGTGGCTACCGGTTCGTCCAACTCAAATTGGTACTTGCCAAGAGATGGAAAGCGCGCACCGCAAACTTCGCTTGCCTTGGGCATTAGTTCTAACTGTCCCGCTTCTACGCTCGTGCTTCGTTTGCTTGTCAGCACCAGCCGAAATGCGTTGTCGTCGATTCTTTCAACTACTATTTTTGCCGCTGAATTTGTGTCGGTGCCCGCAGTTTTGGAACGTGTGTCCTCGGCTATCTTATTGTTTAACAATTTGAATTCCTCAATAAGCGCGTCGCAGGCCGACTTGCTGGCTTGGCATAGCGCTGACATTGCAATTACGATAGAGCCGTTCTTTTCCACTAGCACGCGCTTGACCGCAGCGGGGTGCGCTGGGTGTTTAGGTGGTGTGAATGACCACAGCGGGCCCCGCGCTCCTTCACTGACGATGGTCCAGCCATCGGGTGAAATAGAAACTTTGTTCGTTTTGCTAGATTTCAATGCTGTGATGGCCGCGTCGACGGTAGCATAGCCGATGCCTTCAGCTCGCGACACGCCACCCGTTATGCCGGCGGTGAGCGCTACAGAGAGAATAACAATGGTTTGAAATATTTTCATTTGAGTCCTTTGTGCGTCGCTGGTTTTTCAATTAGTGCCGATAAGTCTTCTGAGCTAGTATAGCTGGCACCAAACGCTGAAGTTTTTCCCTTTGCTTTGGGCGCCGTTGCGAGTCGTTTCTTAGCTGATTTTGCTGGTAAAGGTGCGGCTATTGCGGGCAGCACGGTGGTTCGTGTTTTACGCGGCGTTGGCAGCCGCGCGTCCTGAAGCTGGCGCCCCGTTTCGTCGGCTTTTGCCATCAAGGTAATGTCTTGCGCCACACCCAGCACCTGCATCACCGCCACATACGCGCCAAGGGTCACGCCAGCGCTGCCCCGTTCCACATTGCGGAGCGTCATCGGCGCCATGCCCGCGCGCTCAGCCACTTGCTTGGCGGTGAGGTGGCGACGTAGGCGCGCGAGGCGAAGTTGCTCTCCAAATTGCTTGAGCAGTCTGGTCGTGGCGGGCAGTAGAGGTGAAGATTTATTGGCCATTGTGTAATTATGTTAGCTTAAATAACTAAATATAGCTAGAATACTTACACAATTAGGTTATTGCTTATCCTCAATATACGCGTTCGTATCGCCATGTAACCGCCACGCCGCCACGCCCCACCAAGAAAAACACAACGCGACGATCACCATGCTGGCTGCGTAAATTATTGGGTTAGTAAACCCAAACCATTCGCGCGCGATGATTACTGGCACGATTAACCAGCCCAGCGCTATATTCATTTTTGAATATTTGGAGCGGATGAAAATACCGCAGTGTGGGCAGCAGGGTTTTTCAGGATGCATGCGATGCCACGGCACTACTTCGGGCGTGAGTTTGGTGTCGGGGCGATCAAACTTTAATGTGCATTTGGGGCAATTGTATTTGCCGCGTGTGGCACGTGTGGCGAGCGCGAGCGCTTCCGCTTTGTCGCAAAAGGTGCAAATGCTGTCGGCGCTATCGAGTGGCTTGGCGCATTGGGCGCACTGTAGAGCTTGGTCGGTCATGTGGGCAGCTACCGTAATAAGAATATTTGTATTGTAGCGTAACGGTTACTGAGGCTGAAGTACAGAGTTATAATGCCTTGTAGATGCCCTATTTTAGGGCGTCTACAAGGCATCGTAATGATAGAGCTAGGCCGCTATTTCGTGTACACGGCCACGCCGTTCATGCTAGGCCACGCATGCAGTTTGGAGTTCTCTGAACCTGCCATTTTAGGTGTGATGCCTAAATTGCGATCGCGATTAACTAACTGCCAGTTTGCTTTTGCATCGTCCACGTCGGCTAGCCACCACCATACCGGTGCCTTGGGGCTACCTAAGTGCGGATTTTCGGCACGGTCATCGCCTGCAGTGGCGCGCAAAAATAGGCTTCGATCTAGCAGGTTGTTGGCTTGGGCTACGGCCACTACTTCTAAGCCGATGCTAGCAAAAATGCCTGTCATTGGTGTCGGCAAAACAATTCTGCGCCAGCTTTGGCCGTCTTCGGATGAAATTTCTAGCAGCGCTGTGGTGGTTTCGATTTTACGTTTAGGGTCATTGGGATCAATAGCGGACGTCGTAAAATCGCCCAGTTTTGCCACGCGGCCGCTCGGCAATACGGCTGCAGATCCGCCACTCGCGCGGGACGGCGCGCTGTTGCGCCAAGTGTTGGTGACGGGGTCAAACATCTCATGCCGCCGTGACGGCAAGCGTTGACCAAAGCCGCCATATTTTTCAACGCAAGGTGCTGTGGTGGGTGCGCCGCAGCCGCGCTCACGCGTGAGTACCATTTCGGATTCCACTTGGCCACCCGCGATCACCACACGGCCATCGTTTAACACGCGGCCTATATAGTTGTTGCGTTTGCGCAGTAGTTTTGACAGCGTTGTTTGCCCGCCAGACTTGATGTGAACCCTTGTAAATAGGCCATCTTCAGCCACTATAAAGGCGTGGTCAGCCGTTGCGCCGATGAGCTTTAAAACAAAGTCTTGATTATCTTGGCCGTCGCGGGTGCGAGGTAGCGTGGGCAGCGCAGTGAATTTATTGCTCTTGACATTTAGCGTACCAAACCACTGCGCTTCAGGCATGCCGTTGTCATTCAGCACTCGGGTAAACACGGCGGCGGAATCATCGTTTATCCATGCAGCTTGGGTGATGTGGTGAGTGATTGGCACGCCGTCGGAATGGGCGGTGACGGGCAAAGCGGGCAGGGCTTGCAGCTTGCCGGTGTCAAGCTCGATGATGTGATTGTTGTGCAATTTTGCTTTGCCGGTGGATTTATCCGTTTCCACCGCGCTGCCGAGTACTAACAAATGATTGCCGCGCTGCGCATAAGCGTGCACATTCACGGCTGGCGTTTGTGCTAGCCCAGTTGTTGAGCATGCCAGTGAGCATGCCAGCAACATCAGGCCGAATTTAAATGGACTTTTCATGACTAGCACCCAGCCGATTCAACAGGAAAATACTGAAAACTGCCGCCTACGCCAAACAACTCTCCTTCTTTTGCAAGCGATGATAAGTACAACGTAATGGCGGTGCCGTGAAAATCACTGCTCACGATCAGATCCAGTTTGCCATCGCCATCCATGTCGCCTGCCCATAATAAATACTGGTCTAGTGAAATGGGATAAGTTTCACCGCCAAAAAAATTAAACGTTGCAATCACTTGGCTTTTGCCGTTCATCCGCACCTCTAGCACCAAGGCACTTTGCTCGTCGGGATTAGTAGGCTTTTTATTTACCTGCTCCAAGACAGGCATAAAATAAGCTTTTTCACCGTTTGGCATATTTAGCACCGATTCCATCGTGCCTTGCGTTTGCGGTTTGGTCACCATACTTTTAGCGGCTGGGTAGTAAGTGCTAACGGCACCAGCTTTAAACGGAATTGCCGTGGCTGATCCGCGAAATGGTTTGAACATGATGATGGGTTTGGTAGCAGTAGCAGGTAACCATTGCAGCAACTGCCCCGGCACCGGATCGCCGTCATAAACAGGATGCAGCTTCGCTTGAATATTTAATCGAGAAGCAGTCAACGCGCACTTGCCCGGCGATGCGCATTCTAGTGCCCACCAGCCATCGCCAGCACGATATTCCTTGTCGGGAAGGTGGATGGAAGGTGGTGCCGATTGACCAGCCGCCACGGGCGTTTCTTGGCCCCCAAGGTGCCACACGGGAATGACGACGATATTGCCGCTTGATTTGCCGCCATCTGCAAACGCCAATTGGCTGGTGCAAACAAGCAATGCTACGGCTGCGGTCAGCGTTTGAAGTTGTTTTTTTAGCATGATTTTTTCCCTGTTGGTGGTTGAGCCTACAACATGCAGAATAGAGGGCAATTCTGGCAGAAAAGTGCGGAATTTGGGATGAAATTGGGCAGGTGGCTTTTTGATCGTTATCGCGTTGGATTACACCCTCAAGGGCAGGGCTTTTCGGGGTTAATGCGCCCTGCTGACGGTAAATTTATGGCTGGAGACGCCCTATTATAGGGCATCTCCAGCCTATTAAAAGTGAGATTTAAAGCGTTTTCGTGCCGCTTAAAAACGCGCCAATCATGCCCGGCAGGCTGTCTTTGTTGTACGGTTTTTGCACGAAGCCGCTGAAATCGTTGGCGTCGAAGCCACCGTTTTCTACTTGCGCCAATAGCACTGGCGTAAGCATGGCGCCGGATTGCATGCGGGCGCAAAGCAGGGCGGCGGCCGGGGGGGACGGTGGGAAGCCGGGGGTTGCGGGGTCAACGATTACGGCGTCGAACATATCCTGTTCTAGTGCGTTGAATGCTTCGGACGCGGTTTCGGCGATGGTGACGCGATAATTTTTGCGCTTTAACGCCAAGGACGCCATACGAGTTTGTTCGCGATCGGCATCAATTAGCAGCACGCTACCGGCGCTGCTTTCGCGCAGGGTGTGGCGGGTTACAAGGTGATGTTTACCTGTTTCTTCAGTTTCGCGCGCACCCAGCACGGCACTCATGGCGTCGCTCAGTTGGGTGGGGGTCGCGGGGTGGCGCAGATAGGCGTTGATGCCGTTTTCGCGACAGGCGATAGCGTCGCCCGACTTGCCCTCACTTGCCACCATAATCATGGCCATCGGGGCTAATTTGGCGTGGTTTTTTAAGCGGAATGCCAACATGAAGCCATCTTGCACCGGTAGTTGATTGCTTAAAATGACTAATGGAATTGGGGTTTTTTCATGATGCATGCGCATTAAAAATTGTAGTGCCGTGGTGCCGTTATCGGTTTCGCGCGGGTGCATGCGCCATGATCGGCACTGGTCGGCGAGCATTTTGCGTTGCTCGGCGTCGGGGCTTACGATCAGCACAGGCAAGCCAGTTAAAGTAATGTAGGCATTGCGCGCAGGTGCTATTGGCGCGGGTTTGCAGACAAAATGTGCGGTGAAGGTATAGCTTGTGGTGTCACCCCGTTCCTTCGCTTCCAGTTGCCCGCCCATGGCCTTTACGATTTGTTTGGCGACAGCAAGCTTCATGAGGGCGGCAGGTGGCAGGGCGCGGGTAACGCGTCCGCCCGCAAGGCCGAAGCGCGGGTTGCTGTGTTCGACGGTGAAGATCAGATGGGCTTGGCCGTCAGTTACATATTCGGGCGAAATCGTAAACTGTACTTCGGCTGATCCGTCGGAAGTGGCAGGATCAATATGGGCGATGCCGCATTCAAATAAGTTGCGCAGGGTAAGCATTAAGCGCACGCCATCGCCCTCAAGGCGTTCTGGCACATCCGTTTCAACCCGAATCTTCATCTGCAGGCGGCGCTCCTCAGCTAGCATCATCACGCCGTCGAGCATGTTGGCACATAAATGGCGCAGGTCGAATACGTGGGTGTCAAGCGCTAAAGTGCCACCTTCAATTTTTGAAAAATCCAGTAAATCAGCGACGTTAGCAAACGCCGCATGCGCCGTTTTTTCGATCTGCCTTAAATTATCGACAAGGGCATTGGGTAATTCGAGCTGTTCAGCACGATAAATTGCGCTACTGGCACCTTCGATGGTGGCGGCGATGTCGCGTGCTATGGCTTCAAAACTGCGCATTTGTGCGCTGAGTGTTGCTGTTGCTGGTTTGACGTCTAGGCCTATGCCTTCGCCGTTTCCAAGCACTGTGTGCTTAAAAATATACAGCCTGCCCGCATGCGCGCCTTCGTTGGCAACAGCCAGACAGGTTTGGTGAATGTGGCGGCCATCAAGCAGGGTAAATTCAAAGCTTTGTGGTGCAAAGTCGGCATCACTGGGCTTATTTTTTTTACCTGCTTTTTGCACGGCGGGTTTTGGTCCCATCGCTTGCGACACCTTGGCGGTGGCCTGCAAAAATAGCTTTTCAACCGACGTACCAATGAGTGATTGCGGAGCCACGCGCACGTCGAATAGCTCGCAAAAAGCAGCGTTTACTACATCGATATTGCCTTCGCTATCGTCGATCAAACACGCGTCCGACATGTTTTCAATTAGGTCGAGCAAATGGGTGGCTTGCACCGTGGCAAGCGCTTCTTGCGCACGAACCGTGCTGATGTCGCGCAACCACATGGCCACTGCACGCGGTAAACCGCCTTTTTTCTCACCGCCGCTGCCCAGCGCGGCGCTCACGCCTGCAAGCTTAATTTCAATTGGGGCGATGACGTCGTCTTTGCTATTGGTACCGCCATTTTCGGCCATCATCAGCTCAACTACCGTGCTGATAGTTTTACCTTCTGCTACGCGTTTGAATGCTTGTTCAAAGCGGCGTTTGTCCTCAGCCCGCAAGGTATTGGCAAACACGTAACGGCCTTGGGAGCCTGTCCAGTTTTCGAGTTCTGGTGTGGCAAAAATAACCTCGCCGCCAAGGTTTAGCGATGCGACCGGTTCGCCTAAGGCGTTGAATAGTTGCTGAATATCAATCATATCGCTGAGTGTACTGCTTTTTAGGTGTTTTTAGGTCATGATTACGTTTATCTATAGTCTCTTTTAACGAATCTTCATGCTACTTTTAACGCACACGTCGCGCGGCCTTTATTGTGCCGCTGGCAATTTTTATGTTGACCCGTGGCGGCCCGTGTCGCGTGCCGTCATCACCCATGCCCATGCGGATCACGCACGTCCCGGGCACAACCATTATTTGGCGAGCTTTGAAGGTCGCCACGTGTTGCGCACGCGCTTGGGTGCAGCAGCCAATATTGAATCATTGCCTTATGGAGAATGTCGTGAAATTAATGGCGTAAAAGTGTCGCTGCATCCAGCTGGGCATGTGCTGGGGTCGGCGCAAGTGCGCATCGAGCACAAGGGCGAGGTGTGGGTGGTGTCGGGCGATTACAAGCTGGATTACGATCCTACCTGTCCGTTTTTTGAGCCGGTGCGGTGCCATACTTTTATTACGGAATCTACCTTTGGTTTGCCGATTTATCGCTGGCGCACCCACGCGCAAATTTTTGCTGAAATTAATGCGTGGTGGCAGGCTAATGCCGACGCAGGCCGTGCCAGTGTGATCTACGGCTATTCGTTCGGTAAAGCCCAACGGATTTTAATGGGCGTTGATCCAGCCATAGGCCCCATCGTCGTACATTCGGCTGTCGAAACGCTTAATCGTGGCTACCGTGAAGCGGGGGTTGATTTGCCTCTCACGTTGATGGTTTCAGCCTTGGATGCAAAAATGGATTTGTCGCGCGCCCTCGTTGTCGCTCCCCCGGGGGCAGCGGGAACGCCGTGGATGAAGCGCTTTGGCGATTATTCCGACGCATTTGCGTCCGGCTGGATGACGGTGCGGGGTGCCAAAACCCAGCAAAGTGTGGATCGTGGATTTGTGTTGAGCGACCATGCCGATTGGCCAAGTTTACACTCGGCCATTGATGCCACGGGTGCTAGCCGTGTGCTGGTCACGCACGGCAGCGTGCCGACGATGGTGCGCTACCTGCGCGAGCGTGGGCTAGATGCAGACGCTCTAGATACGCCGTTTGGCGACAATGCAGAGCCCTTAGATCAAGCCGCATCTGGCGGTGCGTCGTGAAGCACTTTGCTCATCTGTACGCACAGCTTGATTCCACCACCAAGACCAATGAAAAAATAGCGGCCTTGGTGGGCTACTTTAACGCGGCGCCAGCTGAAGATGCTGCATTAGCCGTGCATTTGCTCAACGGTAATCGCCCTAAACGCGCCGTGCCAACAGCCAAGCTGCATGAATTTGCGGCGCGTGCCGCAGGCTTGGCACCGTGGTTGTTTGCTGAAAGTTATGACGTGGTTGGTGATTTAGCCGAAACCATTGCGTTGATCGTGCCGCATGATGAAAGTAGTGAAGGCAGCGGTGGGTCTTTGGCGCATTGGTTAAACGTCGCTATTCCTGTTTTAGCAACGTTAGCAAGCAAAAGTGATGCTAAATATATGCCTGAAGACGCCCTCTATTCGGCACTCTACAGCCATTGGTTTAACTTAAATTATTATGAGTGTTTAGTATTTAATAAGCTCATCACCGGTGGTTTTCGGGTGGGCGTTTCAGCTGGGTTGGTGCAGCGCTCACTTGGTCAAATAGCAGGGCTCGACGCGAAAATCATCGCCACGCGTTTGGCGGGAAACTGGTTGCCTACAGCAGAAAATTATCTAAAGTTAATCGCCGCTGATGCCGGTGAAAAAGACGTTTCGCAACCCTATCCGTTTTTTTTAGCGCATCCAATTGCTGCAGAGCCAGAAGCCTTGGGCGACTGTGCTGATTGGCAGGCCGAATGGAAGTGGGACGGTATTCGTTGTCAGTTGGTGAAGCGTGAAGGTCAGGTATTTTTATGGTCGCGTGGCGAAGAGCTAATAACGGCGCAGTTTCCAGAGCTAGTGGCGGCTGCGACGGGGTTGCCCGATGCGGTGCTGGACGGCGAAATTTTAGTGCAGTTCGGCAGTGGCATTGGCACCTTTGCTGATTTACAAAAGCGCCTAGGCCGCAAAGCCCCAGCTAAAAAAATATTGGCTGATCTACCCTGCATTTTTATGGCCTACGATTTACTAGAATTAGCCCAACAAGATTATCGCGCGCAGCCCCTAAAATTAAGGCGTGCCGCGTTACACCGCACCGTGCACGGCATGCCTAACAACACGATTTTGCAGGTGTCCGACATTGTGCGAGCGCCATCGTGGGCGACCCTGCGGGTAGCGCGGGCGGAAAGCCGTGCACGGGGTGCTGAAGGTTTGATGCTCAAGCGCTTGGATGCGCCCTACGGTCAAGGGCGCACGATTGGCGTGCAGGGAGCGGACTGGGTGAAGTGGAAAATCGAACCCCTCACGCTCGACTGCGTGCTCATGTATGCGCAACGTGGGCATGGCAAGCGCGCGAATTTGTACACGGACTATACTTTTGGGGTGTGGAAAAATAGCGCGCAACCCCTTACCGCTGGACAAGCCGAAGAACCCCGTCAATTGGTCACCTTCGCCAAAGCCTATTCAGGGTTAAGTGATGCAGAAATTGCCGAAGTAGATGCGTTTATTCGTAAAAATACCCTCGAAAAATTTGGACCGGTGCGTACCGTAAAGCCAGAGCTTGTTTTTGAATTAGCCTTCGAAGGCATTCAAAAATCGAACCGCCATAAGTGCGGCGTGGCGGTGCGTTTTCCGCGTATGTTGCGGTTGCGGCATGATAAAAAAGCATCGCAAGCGGATAGCTTAGAATCGGTGATGGCGCTATTGTCGGCAATTAACGCGAATACGGGATAGGCGGAGCGTACGCGTTAGGTAAAATACCAAAAGTAGCACGCGGAAAAACGATAGTTCTGCATCAAAGAAATGGGGAAGTAATGGAAAAGTTATCTCGCACTAAAACAAAATTGCTGTTGCTTGGTGTGGCCTTTTTGATTGCCGCTTTTCCATTGCGATCGCACGCGGCACCAACTTGTACGCTGCTTTGCGTTGTCGCCCCCACGGGCAACGATGCTAACGCTGGAGATGCCCCCAACCCGCTTTTGACGATTCAAGCTGCAGTTAACCAAGTGTCCGCCAATGGCGTGGTGCAAGTGAATGCTGGCGCTTATTCTGAGCTCGTGGTGGTTGCAAAAGACAATATTTCCATCACCGGCGCAAGCGCTGCCACCGTTACGCTCACAGCGCCTGTTCTCAATGCAGGCTTCGGTATTCATGTTTCCGGTGATCGCACCAATGTCGCTATTTCAGGCTTAACCATCCAACAGTTTTCAGTCGGTATTCAATTCGGCACGGCCGCAAACAACCAAACTAATGTTAGCGCACGAAATTTGGTGGCATCAAACAACGGCAGTGCGGGCATTGCACTTCAATCCACTGGCACCTTGCAAAATGCGACTGTTTCTGGTGTTACAGCCAATAATAATGGCGGCGCTGGCGGGTTGCGACGTGGTCTTTGGGTGGGCTATGCCGTTAATTTATCGGTATTGGTTGAAAATAGTACCTTTAACAATAATTTTTTAGTTGGTCTTGATGTGCTTTCTGGCGTTGCGCGCGGCGTCACGATTCGCAACAACACCGTTGTGGGCAATCGAGATTCTGGCATCGCCGTGATGGCGCCGATCGGTC
Organism: Betaproteobacteria bacterium; assembly: GCA_043760555.1. GTDB lineage: Bacteria > Pseudomonadota > Gammaproteobacteria > Burkholderiales > Usitatibacteraceae > JANMDR01. The sequence continues at coordinate 4,462 of JAYUOW010000176.1, read as the reverse complement.
CCGAGGCCACGCTTATTTCAAACAATACCGTCACCAACAATGGTCGTTTCGGCATTGAAATTAAAAACCCCGGTGGTAGTGGCGCGGCATCAGGTGTAGGCAGTGTGGTGTTGCGCGGCAATGTGGTGAGCCGCACCACGGCCGTCGCCTACACAGATGGCCGCGACACCGCAGGCATAGCAGTGTTTAAGCGCGACGTTACCCTGCCTTCGCAACCCACGGAGCCCTTTGGCGTGTGGCTCGAACGCAATACCGTCACTGGATATAAACGCTCGACTGGCATTGTCGGCACTGCTCCGGTTTCCGGTGTTGCTGACGGCTTTGGTATTTTGGTGGAGGGCACAAACCATACCGTGGCGTTTAATTTGGTGTCTGATAACAACGTGGGGATTCAGCTGCAATCAGGGAATTTAACTGCCGCTGCTGCTGCTGCCACAGCACAGTTTCCCAATTTTGATCGGGGTAATGCAGCCAGTCTTTCAGCGGTGGTGAACAACAATGCAGTCTGCCTAAACACTGATTTTGGCATTCGTAAATACGAAGGCAATACCGGCACTGGGGCTACGGTAATTAACGCATCAAACAACTGGTGGCGAAATATTTCTGGCTTTAATCCACCGGGTACCGGCGATAGCTACAGTGCCAGCGGGAATGCGCTAGGCGCGGGTAATGGATCGCTTACCGTTGCGCCGTTTATGGTTAGTAGCAATGATTCGTTTTTGACGGGTAATGCAATTTGCCCGGTGCCTGTGACGCCTGCGCTAAACCAGTCGCCAAATGCGAATGATGATTTTGTCAATATGAATCCCAACGCTGTTGGCGTCTTCAATGTGTTGGCTAACGATAGCGACCCCGACGGCGACAGCCTTACTATTACGTCGGTTTCGGCACCATCGCATGGAACAGTCGTAATTTTGCCGAGCGGCGAATTGCGATACACACCTAATGCGAATTATGCAGGACAGGAGATATTGAACTACGTCATCAGCGATGGCAATGGTGAGATAGCAAGTGCAAATGTAGTTATTAGAATTAATAATCGTTCGCCCATCGCTAGGGCTGATGCGACCACTACTTTTGTCAACGCTCCCGTCACCATCACCGTCTTGGGTAACGATACCGAACCCGACAGCCAGCCACTCACTGTCGCCAGTGTAACTAGTCCCGTGCACGGCACAGTCACGATCAATGGCAACGGCACCATCCGTTATACCCCGACACCGGGATACGCGGGGCCGGACAGCTTTAATTACACCGTCAACGACGGCGTGGGCGGAGTATCCACTGCGACGGTCACCGTTACGGTGGTTAATCGTATTCCGGTTGCAGCCAATGATGTCGCAACCACGTTCGTGAACACTGCAGTAGCGATTCCGGTGTTAACCAACGATAGTGACCCTGATGGTTCGCCGCTCACGGTATCGAGTGCATCCACCCCCACCCGTGGCACGGCAGTGATCAATCCCAACGGCACCATCTTCTACACCCCAAACGCTGGCTATTTAGGTGTTGATAGCTTTACTTACACCGTAAACGACGGCGCTGGTGGCACGGCCATGGCGACGGTAAATGTAACCATTGGCAACCGTAATCCAGTAGCCGTAAACGACACGGCCACCACTGTTTTAAACACCGCCGTTATCATCTCGGTGTTAACCAACGACACCGACCCAGACGCCCAAATATTGGCCGTTTCCAGCGTATCCACCCCTACCCGTGGCACGACAGTGGTCAATCCCAATGGCACCATCACCTACACCCCAAGCGCTGGCTATTTGGGCGCGGATAGCTTCACCTACACCATAAACGACGGTGCCGGTGGCGCGGCCACGGCGACGGTAAATATAACCATTGGCAACCGTAATCCAGTAGCCGTAAACGACATCGCAAGCACTGTTATCAACACAGCGGTCACCATCCCAGTGTTAGCCAACGATACAGACCCAGATGCCCAATTATTAACTGTTTCCAGCGTATCTACACCCACACGCGGCACGGCGGTCATCAACGCCAACGGTACTATCACCTACACGCCAAACACTGGCTATTTGGGCGCAGATAGCTTCACCTACGCCATCAGCGATGGTGCGGGCGGCACCGCCACGGCCACCGTAAACGTCACAGTCGGCAATCGCAATCCAGCAGCGGTGAACGACACCGCGACCACTGTTCTAAACACGGCGGTCACCATCCCAGTGTTAACCAACGATAGCGATCCAGACGCCCAGCCATTAAGCGTTTCCAGCGTATCCACGCCCACACGAGGAACCGCTGTCATCAACGCCAATGGCACCATCACCTACACCCCAAACGCTGGTTATTTGGGTGCTGATAGCTTCACCTACACAATAAGTGACGGCGCTGGTGGCACAGCAACGGCGACCGTGACTGTGACAATAACAGCACCGATTGCAACCATTGTTGCGGATACGGTTGCGACGACGGTTAATGCGCCGGTAACTATTGCGGTGTTGGCAAATGACACGTTGCCCGTTGGCGTTGCTGCCACGGTCGTCATCTTGGTTAGTCCAACGCGCGGCACGGCGATGGTGAATGCCAACGGCACGGTAACTTATACGCCTAACAACAACGTCGTGGGCGCAGATGGCTTCACCTACGCGGTGTTAATTAGCGGCGCGCAAGTGGGTAGTGCATCGGTGACGTTGACCGTGACTAACCGTGCGCCTGTAGCGCGCTCTGCCAGTCTGATGATTGCAGCGTTGAACACGCGCGTGCCGTTGGTGTTGGGCGCAGATGATGCGGACGTCGGTGGTGCAATTGCACGCTATGAAATTCGGTCGCTACCCATTTGTGCGCAAATTTTATTGGGCGATACGGTGTTAGGTGTTGGCACCGTAATTTTGCCGACTCAGTTGCCGACGTTAACCGTTGTTGCCACTTGTGCTGCTGAAACTGGATTTAGCTTCGTCGCTGTTGACAATCTTGGTTTAGCCTCGGCCGAAGCGCGAGTTAGTTTGAGCATTCAGCCCGCAGCGGTTGCCGCCGAACCGCAGCAAGTGCCGACCTTAAGCGGCTGGGCGTTGTTATGTTTAATTGGGCTGTTGGCGCTTTTCGGCCGCAAGCACATCAAGCGCGCAATGTTGTGGCAGTAATAAATCACGGTGGAATCTGCTACGCTTATCACCATTAAAATCAAAATTTTTTTAAGCGCCCCATAAATGTCCCTACACAAACCCGCGCCAGCAAAGCTAGCGCCATTACTGCCGTCGCCCAATAAGCACGATCGCTTCATCACCTTGCCCGAGGTGTTGGAGGCGCTGACGATTGACGGCTTTATTGTCGCGGAGGACGCCAAGCGCATTACGTCAGAGGCTTCCACCCGCAAAACGTCATTGCACCCGCTGCAAACGGTCGCTGAATCGCGCACCCGTTCCATGCAACCGCCCAATCGATTTTTAGATATTGATGTGCTCACCGAATGGCTGGCGAAGCGCGTGGGCATGGAGTTTTACAATATTGATCCGCTAAAAATTGATTTAGCAGCAGTGACTAATGTGATGTCGTCCGACTACGCCGCCAAGCGTTCGATTTTGCCGGTGGCAGTAAATGGTCGCGATGTGGTCGTGGCCACCGCCGAGCCGTTTATTAGCGGCTGGGAGCGTGATTTAGCCGACATGCTGCACATGAATATCAAGCGTGTGCTGGCAAGTCCGCTGGACATTAGCCGCTACATGGGGGAATTTTATAATTTATCGCGCTCGGTAAAGCGCGGTGAAAAAGCCGGCATCACCAATAGCGTCAATAATTTTGAGCAGTTAGTAGAGCTTGGCAAAGCCGGCCGCACGCTAGATGCTAATGACCATCATATCGTCACCATCGTCGATTGGCTGTGGCAGTACGCGTTCGATCAGCGTGCCAGTGATATTCACCTTGAGCCGCGTCGTGATATTGGCATCGTGCGGTTTCGAATTGACGGCGTGTTGCATCAGGTGTACCAAATACCCGCCAATATTATGGTGGCGATGACGGCGCGTATTAAAGTGCTTAGCCGCATGGATGTGGTGGAGCGTCGCCGCCCGCAAGATGGTCGGATTAAAACGCGTACTTCAGATGGCGCGGAAATCGAGCTGCGCTTATCCACCTTGCCGACCGCGCATGGCGAAAAATTAGTCATGCGTATTTTTGATCCTGATGTGCTCGTGCGTGATTTCTCCGAGCTTGGGTTTTCAACGGAAGACTTCGATAAATGGCAGGCGCTAATTAAAAAGCCGGGCGGTATTGTGCTGGTTACGGGCCCTACCGGTAGCGGTAAAACCACCACGTTGTATTCGACGTTAAAGCTACTGGCAACACCAGAAGTCAACGTGTGTTCAATTGAAGATCCGATTGAGATGATCGTGCCGCAATTTAACCAAATGCAGGTATCAGCCAGCATTGAACTTGGCTTTGCACAAGGCGTACGCGCACTCATGCGGCAAGACCCAGACATCATCATGATCGG
>JAYUOW010000175.1:0-12989 GCA_043760555.1 Betaproteobacteria bacterium | reverse complement strand
TAGCAGCCTGTCGGACTATGCAACAAACATACGCCTCGCGTAGCGCTTAAATATTGCACTAAAATCGTCAGAATAGCTACTATTTCGCGCACCGAAATGCTATAATTAGCTATATTAATCAATAGCTTAGGTGATTTATGCCACGCTTCCAAGCCGTCCGACGAAATGAAGTTTTTCTCCTTCCGCCGTCCATTCAAGATTGGTTGCCTGATCATCACCTCGCCCGTTTTGTAGTCGAAATTGTCGATAGCCTTGATTTATCCGCAATTGAACGCGCTTATGGCAATAAAGGCTGTCAAGCCTATCATCCATCGCTATTACTCGCACTCCTTTTTTATGGTTACGCCACCGGCGTCTTCTCCAGTCGCAAGTTAGAGCGTGCCACCTATGATTCCGTCGCCTTTCGTTTCATCGCAGGCGATGCCCATCCCGATCACGACACCTTAAATGCCTTCCGCAAGCGCTTTCTCAAGCAAATAGAATCCCTGATGGTACAAATAGCGGAACTTGCACAGGCTATGGGTGTGCTCAAGATGGGCAATATCGCACTGGATGGCAGCAAAATTAAAGCCAACGCATCAAAGCACAGTGCGTTGAGTTATGGCCATATTCAAAAACAACAAGCCCAACTAAAAACCGAGATCGCCAAACTGTTGGCACTGGCCGAAACGGCCGATAATCAAGCGATACCCGATGGCATGGATATACCCGACGAGATTGCGCGTCGTGAAGATTTGCTTAGCGCCATTGCCATCGCCAAAGCCAAGATTGAAGAGCGGGCACAACAGCGCTTTGAGGCGGAGCAAGCTGAGTTTGAGGATAAAGTTGCCAAGCGAGAAAAGAAGGCCGCGCAAACGGGGAAGAAACCACGCGGTAAGCCGCCCGTACCACCAGCCGCACCTAATGCTGAGACGGGGTCGCACGCCCGCGACAAAGATCAAATCAATCTGACCGATGAGCAATCACGGATTATGAAAACATCCGGCGGTGGCTTTGAGCAATGCTACAACAGCCAGCTGGCCGTTGATATGGATAGCATGTTGATTGTGGCGACCAACACGGTGCATGCCGCGAACGATAAACAACAAATAGCGCCGATGCTGAAGATCCTTGAACCCCTCGTTGACACCTTAGGAAAGCCAGACGCCATCGTAGCCGATACAGGTTTCTACTCAGAGGCCAACGTAAATCTATGCGAGGCATGGGGTACGACGCCTGTTATTGCGGTGAAGCGCGAAGAGCACCATCCGGATCCTATAGCGCGATATACGGAGCCACCGCCACGACAAGAAAATGCAACACCGTTGGAAGCAATGCGCCACCGTTTGCAAACGATAGCGGGGCGAGCGCTTTACGCGCAACGCAAATGCACGGTGGAGCCGGTGATTGGTATCGTCAAAAGCGTGATGGGATTTCGGCATTTTTCACTGCGCGGACTTGAGAACGTAAAAGGCGAGTGGAATTTGGTCGCGCTGGCGTGGAATTTGAAGAGAATGTTTGTACTAAAGGGTAATTTGGCGTAATAAAGCAAGCTTTGCGCACTAAAATTTGAGGGGTATAGGCTGGAGTGCATTTTTAGGCAAAAAAGCGAGTAAAAAAATTACATGGAGCAGTGTTTTACGCAGCAGTTTTGCTCACCGTCCGACAGGCTGCTAGAGCGACGCCATGACACCGATGTAGCCTGCCGAACAGGCGCTGCCTTCATTTGACACGGATACTCACGTCAGTATCGCCTTTGCCACTGCCTCCGCCACCTCAATCCCATCAATCCCCGCCGAAAGTATGCCACCCGCATAGCTGGCACCTTCTCCAGCCGGATAGAGCCCTCTAACATTGGTACTCTGAAAATCCGCGCCGCGCTGTATCCTCAAAGGCGACGATGTCCGGGTTTCAACGCCAGTCAAAATCGCATCACTCATCGCAAAGCCCCGTATTTGCTTGTCAAACGCCGGAATCGCTTCTTGAATCGCGCGAATAGCGTAGTCGGGTAACGCAGCGTTGCCAACCTCAGTTAAATCGCACAGATTAACTCCGGGCTTGTACGATGGCTCGACCGTGCCGAACGCTGTTGAAGTCGTTCCACTCAAAAAATCCCCTACCAATTGCGCAGGTGCGCAATAGGTGCCACCTCCCAGCTCAAACGCGCGGCTTTCCCAAAACCGTTGAAAGCCAATGCCTGCCAGCGCATCCGGTGCGTCAGGTTCCACGGTGTAGGCGCGGTAATCCGCAGGTGATATGCCCACCACAATTCCAGCGTTCGCATTCCGTTCATTCCGTGAATACTGGCTCATCCCGTTAGTAACCACTCGCTTTTCTTCTGACGTCGCGGCTACAACTGTTCCGCCCGGACACATGCAAAAGCTGTAAACGCTGCGACCGTTTGACGCGTGGTGCACCAGTTTATAGTCGGCCGCACCGATAATTGGGTTGCCGGCAGCAGCGCCCAATCGTGCGCGATCGACCACGGCTTGCGGGTGTTCAATTCGAAATCCGATGGAAAAAGGCTTCGCCTCCATCGCAACGCCCCGTTTATAGAGCATCTCGAAGGTATCGCGGGCGCTGTGGCCTACGCAAAAAACGATATGATCAGCGCGTAAAAAGTAGCTGGTGTTTGCCTGAACATCCAATACCGTCACACCTCGACATGCGCCGTTTTCAATCTCAACGTCAGTCACCCGTTGCATAAACCGCACTTCACCACCCAACGCAATAATCTCATTGCGCATCTTCTCAACCACGCCCACCAAGCGAAAGGTGCCAACGTGCGGTTTGGCTACATACATAATCTCCGGCGGCGCGCCGGCCTTCACAAACTCCTGCATCACTTTGCGCCCTAAAAAGCGAGGATCTTTTACTTGGCTGTACAGCTTGCCGTCCGAAAATGTGCCTGCGCCACCCTCACCAAACTGCACGTTTGATTCTGGATCGAGCGTGCGTTTACGCCACAGCCCCCAAGTATCTTGTGTGCGCTCGCGCATGGACTTGCCGCGTTCAAGCACTATTGGGCGTAATCCCATTTGGGCAAGCAATAGCGCTGCGAAGATGCCACAGGGACCAAAACCTACTATCACTGGTCGCAGCGCCGCCTCTTTAGCGCTTCCCGCAGCTAAAAAATAATCGCTTGGCGCTTGTGCCGCAAATTTGTAGTCCATGTTTGGCGTAGGGAACACATGTTTATCATGGCTGAACCGTCGATAGACTGCGTCTGTGTTGGCAAGGTTCACATCCACGATGTACACCAACAGAATCCCTGTGCGGTCAGCACGTTTACGCGCATCATGGCTGCGTTTGTAGATGCTAAAATTTAGTAATTCAGCAGGAGCAATACCGAGTTTTTTTAGGATCGCATGCCAAAGCGCCGACGCGTCATGATCGATGTTCAAGCGAATTTCAGTTATTCGAAGCATGTGTTGCCATAAATGAAAATGAATAAAAACTGCAGAGACATTGATTTTAAAGGCTTTAGGCCAGCCGAGCCACTGAAAACCCAACTATAATTTGGGCGAAACTCAAAAACAACTCAAAAAACAAGGCACAACACTTGCGCTCTAGCGCAAAACCACTGTATACTTACGAACTTGAGTTTGTAGTTGAAACGCGCAGCAAAAAGTTTGGACAAAGTAGGTTTCAAACTTCCACAGAATTTCTCAACCTGTTGGTGTCTACGACACCGACCTAAGACGGATCCAAAACTAACCGCCTAGCGGCTAAGTTGGAGATAAAAATCATGATTCAGATGCAGACGATTCTCGACGTCGCCGATAATACTGGCGCGCGTTCTGTGATGTGTATCAAAGTGCTTGGTGGTTCTAAGCGCCGTTACGCAGGCATTGGCGATGTAATTAAGGTTTGTATTAAGTCAGCGCAGCCACGTGGTCGCGTTAAAAAAGGCGAAGTATATACCGCCGTTGTTGTGCGTACTGCCAAAGGTGTACGCCGTGCAGATGGCTCGCTGATTAAGTTTGACGGCAATGCTGCCGTTTTGCTTAATGCCAAGCTTGAGCCAATCGGTACACGTATTTTCGGGCCAGTAACGCGTGAATTGCGTACTGAGCGTTTTATGAAAATCGTTTCCCTAGCGCCAGAAGTGCTGTAAGGAGTAGGTCATGAACAAAATTCGTAAAGGCGACCAGGTGGTAGTGTTGACTGGTAAAGACAAAGGCAAGCGTGGCACGGTATTGAACACCGTAATGGCTGATAATAAAGTCGTTGTTGAGGGTGTTAACCGTGTAAAGAAACACGAAAAGCCGAACCCAATGAAAAACACAACGGGTGGCATTGTAGAAAAAGAAATGCCAATTCAGGTTTCCAATATCGCGATTTTTAACTCGGCATCGGGTAAAGCGGATCGCGTTGGATTTAAGATTTTGCAAGCAGCAAAAGTGGGCGAAAAGCCGCGTAAAGTGCGCGTGTTCAAGTCTACTGGCGCTCAGGTCGACGCGTAAAGGGGATTGATATGGCACGTTTACAAGATCATTACAAAGCAGTGATTGCCCCAGCGCTGATAAAGCAGTTTGGTTATAAGTCAATCATGCAAGTTCCGCGTATCCTTAAAATCACTCTGAACATGGGTGTGGGCGAAGCGGTAGCAGATAAGAAAATCATGGATCACGCGGTAAGCGACATGACTAAGATTGCTGGTCAAAAGCCAGTGGTTACCTTGTCTAAAAAATCTATTGCGGGCTTCAAAATTCGCGATGATTATCCGATTGGCTGCATGGTTACATTGCGTTCAAATACGATGTACGAGTTCCTTGATCGCTTGATTACCGTTGCGCTGCCTCGCGTACGCGATTTCCGTGGTATTCCGGGCAAATCATTTGATGGTCGCGGTAATTACAACATGGGCATTAAAGAGCAAATCATTTTCCCTGAAATTGATTACGACAAAATTGATGTGTTGCGCGGTATGAATATTTCAATCACCACCACTGCAAAAACGGATGCTGAAGCAAAAGCACTGTTGACCGCATTTAAATTTCCATTCAGAGGCTGAGGCTAACGTGGCTAAACTTTCACTGATTAACCGTGAGCAAAAGCGTCGCAAGCTAGCTGAAAAGTTCGCTCCAAAACGCGAAGAGTTGATGAAGATTATCAACAACGCAAGTGCAAGCGAAGAAGACCGCTACCAAGCGCGCTTGAAATTGCAAGCATTCCCGCGTAACGCCTATCCAACGCGTCAACGTAACCGTTGTGCATTGACTGGTCGTCCACGTGGTACTTATCAAAAATTTGGTTTAGGCCGCATCAAGCTGCGTGAAGCCATTATGCGTGGGGAAGTCCCCGGCGTAACAAAAGCCAGCTGGTAATTGAGCGGAGATAAATTATGAGCATGAGTGATCCAATTGCCGATATGTTGACCCGCATTCGTAATGCGCAACAATCGGAAAAAGTTAGTGTAATGATGCCTTCTTCAAAAGTGAAGGTTGCTATTGCTAAAGTACTTAAAGCTGAAGGCTATATCGAAGACTTCGTTGTTTCTACAGCGGATGGCAAGTCTGAGCTAAGCGTTGGCCTTAAGTATTACGCAGGCAAGCCTGTTATTGAGAAGATCGAGCGTGTATCGCGTCCTGGTCTGCGTATTTATCGCGGCCACGAAGATATCAAGCCCGTGATGAACGGCTTAGGCGTGGCGATTGTTTCAACATCGCGCGGCGTAATGACTGACCGAGCTGCTCGCCAATCTGGCGTAGGCGGTGAAGTTATCTGCATCGTGGTATAAGGGGAAAATAATGTCACGCGTTGGTAAACTCCCGATTATTCTGCCTGCTAAGGTCGAACTTACAGTAAGCGAAACAGAAATTGTAGTTAAGGGTCCGTTGGGAACTTTGACACAGGCCGCATCTAGCCATGTAAGCATCAAGAAAGACGGTTCTACCGTTACGCTTGAAGCGATTGGTGATGGTAAAACAGCAAATGCAATGTCTGGTACACTGCGTGCGCTTTTGGCCAACATGGTTCAAGGTGTTGATAAGGGCTTCGAAAAGAAATTGCAACTTGTTGGCGTGGGCTATAAAGCTGCTGCAGCCGGTAGCAAATTGAATCTAACTTTAGGCTTTTCGCACCCCGTGGTGCACGACATGCCTGAAGGCATTAAAGTTGAAACGCCGATTGCAACTGAAATCCTTATCAAAGGGATCGATCGCCAAAAGGTAGGTCAAGTTGCTGCGGAAATTCGTGCTTATCGCCCACCTGAGCCCTATAAAGGCAAAGGCGTACGTTACTTCGGCGAGAAGATCGTCATCAAAGAAACTAAGAAGAAGTAGTAGGGACTATTATGATAGACAAAAAAGTTTCTCGTCTGCGTCGTGCTGCAAAAACGCGTGCAACATTAGCGCGTCTAAAAGCAGTCCGTCTATGCGTTATGCGTACCAATACGCATATTTATGCTCAAATTCTCGATGGCTCCGGTGCTAAGGTGCTTGTTTCTGCCTCGACAGTTGAAAAAGAACTTCGTAGTGAAGTTAAAACTGGCTCTAACGTTGCTGCGGCCGTTGCGGTGGGCAAGCGCATTGCTGAAAGAGCGAAAGCTGCTGGTATTGAAGCTGTTGCGTTTGATCGCTCCGGTTTTGCATACCACGGTCGCGTCAAAGCGCTCGCGGATGCGGCTCGTGAAAACGGGCTAAAATTCTAGTCGGTTTAACTCTCACTTTTAGAAGCCGCGCCTGAGACTACTTTAGCGCAACTCGGCTCTCCTCTAAGGATTCAAGATTATGGCAAGAAATAACGAACAGCAAGAAGACAAAGGCGACGGCTTACGCGAGAAGATGATCGCCGTTAACCGCGTAACTAAAGTGGTTAAAGGCGGCCGTATTTTGGGCTTCGCTGCGTTAACAGTTGTTGGTGATGGCGATGGTGCTATCGGCATGGGTAAAGGTAAATCACGCGAAGTACCAGTTGCTGTGCAAAAAGCAATGGAAATGGCGCGCCGCAAACTCGTAAAGATCCCGCTAAAAGGCGGTACGCTACATCATGAAGTTTACGGCAAGCATGGCGGCACAAAAGTATTTATGCAGCCAGCAGCTGAAGGTAACGGTATCAAAGCAGGCGGCGCGATGCGTGCGGTGTTCGAAGTAATGGGCATCACTAATATTTCAGCAAAATGCCACGGTTCTACCAATCCTTACAACGTCGTACGCGCAACATTAGATGGTCTGGCAAAAATTAGCCGTCCTTCTGAAATTGCTGCTAAACGTGGTAAGACAGTTGAAGAAATCTTGGGTTAGGAAAGACGACTATGTCCCAGAAAAAAATGATTAAGGTTACTCTCGTTAAAGGCGTAATCGGTTGTATCGAAGCGCATCGCGCTTGTGTACGTGGTCTTGGCTTAAAGCGCCGCCACCACACTGTTTCGGTTGAAGATACGCCTTCAACACGCGGAATGATCAATAAAGTGAGCTACCTTGTTAAGGTAGAAGCTTAATATCTCGTTTCAACGTAACGCTCTTGCTGACGCAAAAGAAATAAAGGGTTTGTCATGGAATTGAATACAATTAAGCCTGCCGAAGGCGCAAATAAGAACCGCCGCCGCGTTGGACGTGGCATCGGTTCAGGTTTGGGTAAAACAGCAGGCCGCGGTCACAAAGGCCAAAAGTCTCGTTCGGGCGGCTTCCATAAAGTCGGCTTTGAGGGCGGTCAGATGCCAATGCATCGTCGTTTGCCAAAGCGTGGTTTTGTGTCGACAACTATTAATGACATCGCTCAGGTACGTTTAGCCGATTTGGCGCGTGTTCCGGTTGAAACCATTGATTTAACCGCATTGAAAAACGCTGGTTTGGTTCCAAAAGAAGCGATTGCCGCTAAAGTATTTTTGAAGGGCGAAATCAGCAAGAAAGTTATTCTTGTCGGAATCGGTGCTACCCAAGGTGCGAGATCTGCTATCGAAGCTAAAGGCGGGTCTTTCGTAGCTCGCGTAGCACGCGCACTTATTAAAAACAGTAAAGCTGCAAAAGCCGCCAAAGCCGCGTAGTTCGCTGGCTTTAGAAAAGATCGTTAAGGACTATTTTTGGCCTCTAATCCATTAGCAGCAACAGGTAAATTTGCAGATCTTAAGCGGCGTTTGCTGTTTTTGGTTCTTGCATTGATCGTGTTCCGTATCGGTACACACATTCCTGTTCCGGGCATCGATGCGTTGCAGTTGAAGCGCTTGTTTGACCAGCAATCTGGCGGCATATTGGGTATTTTCAATATGTTCTCTGGTGGTGCGCTTTCACGATTTTCAGTGCTTGCTTTGGGCATCATGCCGTACATTACATCGTCAATTATTATGCAGTTGTTGACGGTTGTATCTAAGCGCTTGGAAGCGTTGAAAAAAGAAGGCGAAGCAGGTCGTCGCAAAATTACGCAGTACACTCGTTATGGAACGGTCGCTTTAGCGCTTTTCCAAGCGGTTGGTGTTTCGATCATGTTGGAAGGTCAGCAAGGTTTAGTTATTGATCCGGGGCTTACATTTAGAATTGCAACAGTCGCTACGTTGGTGGCGGGTTCAATGTTCCTCATGTGGTTAGGCGAGCAGATTACTGAGCGCGGAATTGGTAACGGCATTTCGTTAATTATTTTCTCTGGCATCGTTGCCGGGTTGCCATCAGCAATTGCGTCGACCCTAGAATTGGCTAACACTGGTTCCATCACAATTCCTGTACTGTTATTCTTGGTGGCATTGGTGATCGTAGTGACAATGTTTGTTGTGTTTGTTGAGCGCGGCCAGCGAAAAATTGTTGTGAATTACGCTAAGCGTCAGGTGGGTAACAAGCTCTACGGCGGTCAAGCATCGCATTTACCGCTAAAGTTAAACATGGCTGGTGTCATTCCACCGATTTTTGCTTCATCGATTATTTTGTTTCCGGCAACGATCGCTGGCTGGTTTTCTGCAAGCGATAAGGTAAATTGGCTTAAAGATATTGCCGCCGCTCTATCACCTGGTCAGCCACTTTATACTTTGCTTTACGCGGCCGCGATTATTTTCTTCTGTTTTTTCTACACGGCGTTGGTGTTTAACTCGAAGGAAACCGCTGAGAATTTGAAGAAGAGCGGGGCTTTTGTTCCAGGTATTCGTCCGGGCGAGCAGACAGCAAGATTCATTGATAAGATTCTAATGCGTTTGACTTTGGTGGGTGCAGCGTATATCACCATCGTTTGCTTGGTGCCTGAGTTTATGCAAATGAAATATTCCGTTCCATTTTATTTTGGCGGTACGTCATTGTTAATCATCGTAGTTACGACCATGGACTTTATGGCGCAACTGCAAGCTTACATGATGTCGCATCAGTACGAAGGCCTGCTTAAAAAGGCAAATCTCAAAGGTGCTGGTTATCCAGCGCGTTGAGCCGATTCACGAGAAATGAATAGTTAATGGCCAAAGAAGAAACCATCCAGATGCAAGGTGAGATTGTCGAAACTCTCCCTAACGCGATGTTTCGTGTAAAGCTGGAAAACGGACATATTGTCCTCGGCCATATCTCTGGAAAAATGCGAATGCACTACATTCGAATTTTGCCAGGAGACAAAGTAACCGTAGAGCTAACACCCTACGATTTGACCAAAGCAAGAATCACTTTCCGCGCTAAGTAGTTTGCTGAAGTGGTCGTAAAAGTTAGATAAAAAGGAAATAACATGAGAGTTCAAGCATCCGTAAAGAAAATTTGCCGTAACTGCAAATTAGTGCGTCGTAAAGGCGTGTTGCGCGTAATATGCAGCGAACCGCGCCATAAACAGCGTCAAGGCTAGACGAACGCAATTCTATTGTTAATGTCATCGATTGCTGCTATAATCGAAGGCTTTTCGTAAAAGTAACATTACAGCTACCGCAAATTAGCCCCCAGTCGGAAATTGCGGTAATTTGAAGACACTAAGGTAAACCATGGCACGTATCGCTGGCGTAAACATTTCAAATAATCAACACACTGAGATTGCATTAACGGCGATTTACGGCATTGGTCGTCACCGCGCGCAGGTAATTTGTGCAGCTGCGGGTGTTGCTAATAGTGCAAAGATTAAAGATCTAACCGACGCGCAAATGGATAAGCTCCGCGAGCAAGTAGGCAAATTCGCGGTAGAAGGCGATTTGCGTCGCGAAGTAACCATGAACATCAAGCGTTTGATGGATTTAGGTTGCTATCGTGGGACGCGTCACCGTAAAGGCTTGCCAGTTCGTGGTCAGCGTACGCGTACAAATGCACGCACCCGTAAGGGTCCGCGTAAGGCGATCCGTCTAGCAAAATAAGCTAGTCGACTTTTAGTGTCCTGATTACAAAGCAACCGAAGGAAATATATGGTTAAGCAAGCTGCAACTCGTGTGCGTAAAAAAATTAAGAAGAATGTGTCAGAAGGTATTGCGCATATTCACGCTTCGTTTAACAACACGATCATCACAATTACCGATCGCCAAGGCAATGCGCTTTCATGGGCAACTTCGGGCGGTGCAGGTTTCAAAGGTTCTAGAAAGTCGACTCCATTCGCCGCGCAGATCGCAGCGGAAGCTGCTGGTAAAGCAGCGCAAGAGTCTGGCATCAAGAATCTCGAAGTGCGCATCAAGGGTCCAGGCCCTGGCCGTGAATCAGCGGTTCGTGCGTTGAACGTTTTAGGTATTAAAATCTTGTCGATCGCCGACGTGACGCCCGTGCCGCATAACGGTTGCCGTCCACCCAAGCGTCGTCGCATGTAATTGCTAGGGGAAAACTGTGGCTCGTTATATTGGTCCTAAATGTAAGCTTTCGCGTCGCGAAGGTACTGATTTATTCTTGAAAAGCGCACGTCGCCCGCTAGATTCAAAGTGCAAACTTGAATCTCGTCCAGGCCAACACGGCGCTAAACAAAACCGCGTATCGGAATACGGTACGCAGTTGCGTGAAAAGCAAAAAATCCGTCGTATGTATGGCATTCTTGAGCGTCAATTCCGCGGTTACTTCGCGGTTGCGGCTAGCCAAAAGGGTGCAACAGGCGAAAATCTTTTGCAGCTCCTTGAGTGTCGCTTAGACAACGCTGTGTATCGTATGGGCTTTGGTTCCACACGTGCTGAAGCGCGGCAGCTTGTAAGCCATTGCGCAATTCAAGTTAACGGCAAGAACGTAAATATCGCTTCGTATTTATTGAAGCCGAATGATGTTGTTTCTGTTCGCGAACGTGCGTTAAAGCAATTGCGCGTGGCTGATTCTTTGAAACTTGCTGAAGCCAATGGCTTTCCGAGCTGGGTTGAAGTTGATACAAAGAAAATGTCTGGCGTATTTAAGTCAAAGCCCGATCGTAGTGAGTTCGCAGCGGATATTAACGAACAGCTAGTCGTCGAACTGTATTCCAAGTAAGTCCCCCCGTTTGCGCTATTTGCACTATTTGTGCAGATAGCGCTTCGTCAATTTTTATTGAGGTCACCCGTCCATGCAAAGCACTTCCTCGTCCTTTCTGAAGCCGCGCATCATAGACGTTCAAAACATCTCGCCAGCTCACGCTAAAGTCGTGATGGAGCCGTTTGAGCGCGGGTATGGTCACACGCTTGGCAATGCGCTACGTCGTATTTTATTGTCCTCGATGACTGGTTATGCGCCAACAGAAGTTAAAATTTCTGGCGTGCTGCACGAGTACTCTGCGCTTGAAGGCGTCCAAGAAGACGTTGTGGACATTCTATTGAACCTTAAGGGTTTGGTATTGAAGTTGCACAACCGTAGTGAAGTGACATTGAAGCTAAAGAAGTCCACCGCTGGTGTGGTGACTGGTGCTGATATTGAGGCTGTTCATGACGTTGAAATCATCAATCCAGAACACGTTATCGCCAACTTGACGGCCGGTGGCAAGCTGGACATGCAGATTAAAGTAGAAAAAGGTCGTGGCTATATTGCTGCAACTGCCCGCCGCGCTGAGCAAGAAAAACGTGCCGTAGGTGCAATTTTACTTGATGCATCTTACAGCCCAGTGCGCCGCGTTAGCTACGCGGTTGAGTCCGCCCGCGTAGAGCAGCGTACGGATCTGGATCGCTTGGTGATGGACATTGAGACTAACGGTTCTATTGAGCCTGAAGAAGCGGTGCGTTATGCTGCACGTGTGCTAGTCGATCAGCTTTCTGTATTTGCTGATTTGCAAGGCACGCCAATGCAAGCTGAAGAAGCTAAGTCACCGCAAATCGATCCAATCTTGTTGCAACCAGTGGATGATTTAGAATTGACTGTGCGTTCAGCAAATTGCTTGAAAGCGGAAAATATCTACTACATCGGCGATTTGATTCAGCGCACGGAGAACGAGCTTCTCAAAACGCCAAACCTTGGTCGTAAATCTTTGAATGAAATCAAAGAAGTATTGGCAAGCAAAGGGTTGACATTGGGTATGAAGCTTGAAAATTGGCCAGTAGCTGGCTTAGCCAAGTAAAAATTAGTAGCAAAGTAATCGCAGCACTTGTTTCAAGCCACGTCGAACTATGCCACACCAAACCGTATCGCAGTTCGACGTTCATTTAACCACAATAATTATAAGGCCGGTTTTCTCTGGCCAAGAGTGTAAACAGTAAAGGAACTACAATGCGTCATCGTCATGGTCTTCGTAAATTAAATAAAACTTCATCCCACCGTTTAGCCATGTTTCGCAACATGACTAACTCGTTGTTTTTGCATGAGGTTATCAAAACAACTTTGCCTAAAGCAAAAGAACTACGCAAAATTGCTGAGCCCCTAATTACTTTGGGTAAGACGCCAACATTGGCAAACCGTCGTTTAGCGTTTAATCGTTTGCGTGATCGCGATATGGTTACTAAGCTATTCGAAGAGCTAGGTCCACGTTATCAAGCTCGCCCAGGCGGATACATGCGTATTTTGAAATACGGCTTCCGTCAAGGTGATAACGCGCCTATGGCCTACATCGAGCTTGTTGATCGTCCACTAGTGGATGCAACAGCAGAAGTAGAAGCCGCAGCAGCTGTTTAAGTAGACAGCGTGCAGCAAACAAAAAGCCGATCGAATGATCGGCTTTTTTACATTCTACAGCTCGCCAGATAGACTGGAGATGCC
>JAYUOW010000174.1:0-38081 GCA_043760555.1 Betaproteobacteria bacterium | reverse complement strand
TTTCGTCGCGACCCAAAACCAAGTTTGTGGGCGCTGTATTTTTTTTTGCGTTGTTGGACTTTGGTTTGTGGCGTCGGGACTAAGTGCAGTGGCGTTGTCTATTGTTCGTGGCAGTGTTGCACCCTTTGCGTTCGTGATTATCGCGGCTGGCGCAGGTGTGTTGCTGGGTGTGTGGGCGTCTTGGCTCATTTTTCGCCGACGTTTCAACAGCGCACACTCACGCCATGGTGAGACCACACAATAGCGAGTAGATTCAGTGCGCCGCCGCGCCAGTGTAAAAACAAAACACGCGTTAAGCTAAAATAATATGGATCATCACTCAACCTCGGAGTGCACATGAAACGAGTCACAGGCATTGGCGGTATATTTTTCAAAGCAAAAGACGCAGCGGCATTACAGGCTTGGTATAAGCGGCATTTAGGCATTGATGTGCAAGCGTGGGGCGGCACGGCGTTTAACTGGGCGGACGGTGATGGCAAGCCTACGACGGGCTCAACTGTTTGGTCTATTGGGGCTGCCGACGGCGATCAATTTGCGCCTAGCACGGCGACTTTCATGGTCAATTATCGGGTGGACGATCTACACGCTTTAGTAAAAGTATTGCGTGAAGAAGGTTGCCAAGTTTTGGATAAATCCGATGATTCTGAATACGGTAAATTTGCTTGGGTAATGGATCCGGAAGGTAATAAAGTAGAGCTTTGGCAACCGCCGATTGGCCAGTAAACATGCACGTGAAATCCCGATGATCCTGTAGGCATCGCGGGTAGCGTCTATATGGCGACATAGACGCGTAAAATACGCCCCATAAATACGCTGAAGACGCCCTAAATTAGGGCATCTTCAGCCTATGTTACCTCGCCGCCTGTCTACCTTGGTGCCGTCAAGCGAATGGCCGCGTTAACTTCGGCAATAGCGGCAGCAACGTCATTGTGCAGCCGCTCAGCCGTGATTGTAGTATTCCGATCCGGGCGGGCGGCGGCGGTAGTCTTTGGCGACTGGCGGGATACCTTATCCGCCTCTTGAATCATCGTTTTTAAGATCTCCAGCCGCTTATTTAAGCCCATCTTATCTGACGCGCCGACAGGGCTTTTGCTTAGATTTACCTGCGCCTCGTTGACGGCGACGCCATAAATCATTGACACACTCTTGCTGCCGTAAGTCGTGATGATTTTGTCCACCGTACTTGACAAGGCATCGAGTTGGTTATCGGCTGCGTAAAGCCGTGAGGCGTCGCAAACGCCAGCCCTTTTATTGCTCACTTTGGCATCGCAGGCTTCCAGCAAACCGCCTGACACTTCGAACACCGTGCGCAAAAAGTCGTTACGGAAAAAATTATTGAGCTGAGCCCGCTCAATTTTTTCATTTAATGCATTCGTTTTGACGGCCAATGCGGCTGACAGCGTCGCTGCTTGACCGCGTTCGGCGTTAAGTGCGATGGCAGCATCAATGTCCATCGAAAGCTTGGCCACTTGCGCGTCGAACGCATCGAGAGAGGTGCGCGCCTGCTGTTTCAGAATAGCGTCAGTCACGCTGTCAATTTGTTTGCGTAGCGCTGTAATATTAGCGGCTAAGGCGGCACTATCTTTGGTGTCGAGCTTTGCCGCGCGCACTTTTTCGGACAAGACATCTAACTTAGCGTTCGCCAAGTCTTTGAACGATTTGCTGCCTTCAAGCAAAATAGTTTGCTCAATACGGGTGTTGAATGCAATTAAATCAGCGTCTGCTTTGGCGAATTCTGCGGGAGTGGGTTTAGCCTTTGGGTTTTGAATTTGGCGCGATAGCTCTAACAAGTCGCGCTGCAAATCGGCTTGCGTTACTGGGTTAAGCTTGCTTTTAGTAATCTTTTCTTGCGTGGCTTTAAATTTTTCTTGGAACTGAACTAAAAAGCTGTTAGTCGATGCGGACGCGGCCGATAGCTTGATGGCGGCGTCCACATCAGCCGCAAGGCTAAGGTAGTGGGTGTCCGCATGCGCGACAACAGAGAGTCTGGTATCGCGCTTATCAAAAAACAGCTTAATTCGCTCGGCAAGCGCCTTTGCCTCTGGCCCATCGATCTTTCCAGCCGCAATTTTTCGCTCCAACTCGGCAAGCTTAGGCCCGTAAACCTGAAGCAAGGTTCGGTTGCCCACCACTGCAAAGGTGGCATTCATCTCACCTGCCAATTGCGCAATCTTGCCCATCGCCGCCTCAAGCAACGTCGGTGGGGCGCCTCTACATTCGAACGTTTGGTGTGGTTTACCGCTGATTGCCCTACAGTTCGCATCGGCGCCAATACCGGCCAGCTTGTCATCGAAATCTGCTTTGTATTCAGGCGCAAAGCCAGAGTTGAAAATGTTTTTTGAAGCATCAGAAAGGTTTTTGGCCAAATTTTGATTCAGCGTTTGGGCGTGGGCAATATTTGTTGCGCAAGTGACTAACAGTAGGACGGCGGGTAGAAGGTATTTTATTTTCATGATGAGTGCTCCCTTTATATTGTCGTTATATGTGATTTGACACAATCAGTATACAGAAAAAGTTAAGAGGTCGTTTTTTGGTTTTGGGAGGTGCTGCGAGCGTGGCGTGGTGTGCCAATGTACGATTGTGACTGGCGGTAGTTGTTGGGTAAATTTAGCGCTGTTGGTTGTGTTTTTACGCCTAAAACCCAATCAGCTAATAGGCTGAAGACGCCCTAAAGTAGGGCATCTTCAGCCTATTCAGTGCAACCTAAACCGAGCGTCTGGGGGCTTACAAACAATCGAGCCCAAGTATTTTTGCAGCCTTGTTTAAACGCAGGTCCAAGCCAACAAAACACACCTTCGATTCGGTGGCGAGCAACACCCTGAGCCCGGCGGCAAGTCGGTTGCTATCGTGCTCGCGCAACGCAATCAATATGCCGTAAAAGAGGTGCGTTAATTTTTCGGGTCTCACCGAGTTGCTTTCGACTGTTAACACCGCTTGAAGATTTGGCTGTGTACCAATGGCACACCATGGTTGCAAAGGACTATTTTTGCCCCAGCTGCGGCATCCTGCCATTCAGGCGTCCACGCACCACGGAAGATGTACTGGGTATCAACGTGCGATGTCTCGAAGGTGTTGATCTTGCGTCCTTACCGATCACACAAGTTTCGGTAGTAAGCTCGAATAACAAACATTTTAATGGGCTGTAGACGCCCTATTCTAGGGCGTTTCCGAGCAATACAAATTAGTAATTTAGTCAGCGCAACTGAAATTTCTGCCGCCATCGCGTGCCTCACGCAACAACGCATCCCAATCGTCAGGTGGCCGCCCATTGGCGAGCATTTTGCGAAATACGGCGTAGGCGTCATCACTACTTTCGTAGGCGCGCTTAGTATCTTCATCGTTTACCCAAGCGTAAACAATAATTTGACTGGCGGCGTGATAGCGGAAGAATAGACGGTATTGCTGATAAAACTTAGCGCGGAACCAATGACTATGTCGCTGTTTGGTCGATGCGTCTAGGGTTTTACCCTGCCGATATTCAGCCCGCGTGGGGTCTTGCGGAATGATCTCAAATGCCAGTTTGTTTATCGCCGCCAAACGCTTGCTGACGTTTTTTTTGCCATGTCCAGCGGGGTCTTTTTGTTTCAGTCCCGCTACTTGCGCGGTCATTTCTTCAAGCTGCGATAAAAATAGTGGGTGTGCAAAAAGGCTCCAGCCGTTGACAACTAAGGGTTTTAGTTGCGCGCCACTCATTCATCATCTGCCGACAAGCGCGCGCCAAGATCAACCTCTATGCGACCAACCAAACCACGAATGCGCTTCACTAGACTTTTATCTAACGCTTGAATTCGCTCCGGATGGCTGGCGAAGTCGTTAGTTAAAAAAGTTAAAAAGCCGTCTAACGCAGGGTCGTCGGTAAGCGCATCATCAACACGAGACAACACTACCTCACCATTTGCGTGAATCGCGTAATGAATTTTGTCGCGCTTGCCCAGTTTAAGCGCCCGCCGAACGGTTTCAGGAACCGTGGTTTGGTAGCGATCAGTAAGCGAGGATTGCGTTTCAAGCATGGCTGACATGAGTGCACTTAAGATAAAATGAATGTGACCATAGTAATGCAAGCGCATTGCCTCGTCAATCAGAAATCTGGGTTGACCCCGCCATTTATTGCCACATCAATCCGAATTACCCTCAAACTATCGCGTGCTGCACGGGTTAGGATTTAAGGGCACCTCTAAAACTTCAATTTTCTAAGTTAGGCTAGGCGCGAACGACAAATTTTGACGATGCATATGTCTGATATGGTGGGAAAATTTTTTTCGTCAGCAACAACGCATAACGACGAAAAGTGGATTTTTAGAGATGCCCTTAAACGATGTACCGTTTCCGCATACCACCTAAACACATTATTTTAGCGATAGTTGCTGAGTTAAATTTACTACAGTGGCCTGCGCTTATGACGTCTAAAATCCATCAGTTAATAGGCTGAAGATGCCCTAGAATAGGGCGTCTACAAGCGATTATTTGGGACGTATTTGTGCAAAAATATTGGAGTATGATATTGACATGCCTTGATACTTGACCCTTGCAGAATTCATGAATTTAATCGTTAAAATGCTAGAGAACATGCACACAATAACCACGGAGCCCACCATGTTAGCGCAAACACAAAAATCTATTTTAAGCATTGGTCTTTTTGCCGCTTTTGCTGATGGTGCAAAAAGCACTGAAGAGCGCGAGCAAATTCGGCGCATTGCGGAATCGTTGGCCGACGGTGCCGACCAAGCTGACTTGGCGCGCCTATATCAGGATGTGTTGCTCAAGCGGGTGAGTTTGCAAAACGTCTGCGCCGCGTTAGACGATGCAGGCGAACGTCAATTAGCCTACGAGATGGCAGTGTGCGTGTGCGATGCGGACGGGCGACAAAGCCCGGCTGAACAGCAATTCCTAGCCGAACTTAAAGCTTTGTTGCGCCTGGATGCCGCGCAAACCGCGGCTTTTGATAAGCAAGCCGATGCCGTGGCGGAATTAGCAGAGGGTGCTGCACCCGCTTCAGTCGCCCTCGTACCGGTTGTTGCGGCAGTTGCACCTACCGCAGCACCTACCCAAGTATCGGATGCCGAAATTGACAAAACAGTGCTCAATCACGCCATGCTGTGCGGTGCGCTGGAGTTGCTGCCGCAGTCGTGGGCGTCGATGGCAATTATTCCGATGCAAATTAAAATGGTTTATGGCATAGGCCGTGCC
Source organism: Betaproteobacteria bacterium (assembly GCA_043760555.1). GTDB lineage: Bacteria > Pseudomonadota > Gammaproteobacteria > Burkholderiales > Usitatibacteraceae > JANMDR01. Next base: position 32,894 of record JAYUOW010000174.1, on the reverse strand, counting down.
CATGGCGTTGAGCTAGATCAAGGCCACATTAAAGAATTTATTGCGGCCGCCGGTGTAGGTGTAGCGTCGCAATACCTTGAGCAGTTTGGCCGCAAATTGCTTGGCGGGTTGTTGGGTAAAGTGGCTGGCCGCACCATTGGCGGCATTGGTGGTGCTGCCACCGGCATGGCGTTTTCCTTCGCTACCACCTATGCGCTGGGGCAAGTGGCCAAGCGCTACTACGCTGGCGGGCGGGTGATGAACACCGTCATGCTAAAAGAAAGCTTCCAAAATCTGCTAGGCCCTGCCAAACAACTTCAAGCCCAGTACCTGCCGCAAATTCAAGCACAAGCCGCCAACTTGGATGCGGGCAAAATTATGAGCATGTTGCGGCAGGGTAAGGTGTAATACCAGTTGGAAACGCCCGCATTTATTGCGGTCTTGCAGCGCTAATCGAGTCGTAATTTAACGCCATACGTGAATATTGGTGTTTGATAAATACAGGTTAAGTTTGGTCGACTATAGCTTCTAGGAAGAAGCATTTGGTATTGCAATTGTCTAACCAAACTACTCAATATGATGACGCTAAAAAGTAATTTTTTTAACCAGCCTGCAAAAGGTTTTGACGAGCACAGCCAGGGCCGCACCGACGCGCAACTGGCCGCCTATGAAGCCAAGGTTGGCTATAAATTACCCGTCGCATATTGCGCATTAATGCGCCAACAAAATGGCGGCGGCGTGCGCTATGAAAAAATCGCCGATGAAGAAAATTTCAATTTTAATGGCGGCTTTTCGCAACTACGCCTCGACCTAAATTATTACATCACTAATTTTAGAGACTATATTTTAGCCACGTGCGATGAAGATGATTTAGCCGCTACGCAAGCAGAATTAGCACCGTTTTATCCCGAACGCTTAGTGTTGTTTTCAGGCTTAGACGGTCACAGTGGCGCGTATTTTGATTACGGCTATCGACAAGTTGAGCCCATTGAAAACCCCAGCATTGTTTTCATCGGCGACGATGGCGATGACTTTTTGCACTTCGGTGTAATCGGCCCGCAGTTCGCAAGCTTTGATGATTTTTTAGCAAGTTTGTCGAGTGATGAACAATCTGAAGATGCCCTATATATAGGCATCTCCAGCACTATGCCTTATGATGCGACGATGCAGCAATTAGCCAAGCATTTAAATTTAACGCTAAAAACCTATGTGGATGACGACCGCTACGGGCACTTCAATTTTGCGCACTGGCATAGCGCGCATGTTCCGCTTGAGCTTGATGAAGAAACCCTTATTTTGTACGCAAAACAAAACGGCACCACGCTGGAAGCCATGCAGGAATGGAGTGCAAGCGAGGGTAAAACCAGAAATATTTACACCATTTTTTCACCCAACCAACATCGCGCAGGCACGTATTTGTATCCCGACAATCTGGGCGTAACCGTGGTGATGGAGATCAAAAAAAGCTGGTTTCCGATGGGGAGACCGTTTGCGGGGCTGCTTGAGAAGTTGCGACGGCTGCCGAGGGTATTGGATGTGGTGGGGTTGGATTAGATTAGTTCGAAAGATTGCTGTGCTATTAGGCTGAAGATGCCCTGTTTTAAGACTTCTTCAAGAATAAAATTGTAATTATCCAAAAATCTTAAGTTGTAAAAAGTACACATGAGACCCTCAGTCGCCTTTGACCTTAATAAAAACGCCGTTCTCGAAATAGTAAGTCGTTTTCCGGTGAAAAATTTGCGTGTGTTTGGTTCGGTGCTTAGTGGCACCGACCATGAAAATAGCGATCTCGATTTGCTGGTAGACGCGTTGCCAGGAGCGACACTGTTTGATTTGGGAGGGTTGCTCGATGAGTTGGAATCGCTCCTCGGCATACGCGTTGATTTGCTGACCCCAGCTGACATATCTTCGACGTATCGCGCAGCTGTGCTCGGGCAAGCGCGACTGGTGTTGTAGCCCGGCTCGAGCGGCTTCATCGCGATAGCCGGGGCAGTGGTTGAAAAGTGATTACGCCTACTTTTGAGGTGGCGCATGAAAAATACAGTCTGCCTCGTTTGACCACCGTCCCAGCTATCGCGATAATGCCGCTCGAGCTGGGCTACGGTTTCTCCATCGCCGCGCTACGTTGTTGCCGCAATTCACAACGCCGCTTCAATCGGTTCCGCAACGCCATCGCGAATGCGAAATAACCAGTGTTCGGCAGCAGCGTCGTTGTAGGCGACTAAACGCCATTGATCGTCGAATTCAGCCCATGAGGGATCGAAGGTGGGTGGGGCATTGCGTACGCTGTAACGGCGTCTTATGGCACCGTGTTGATCCATCGTAATTTCTGGTATTGCTTCACCGATGTAGGCTCGGTCACCCCCAGTCTCGCTCACCCAACCATCAGCGTCCGCTGTTAGACCATAACCGTTGCCGGAGGATGTCGTAATTTCAGGGCATCCCAGATTGGTAGCGGACGGGTACAAACGCTCCACTGCTCCGCTCTTTAGACTCAATAGGTACTCGCAACTACTGGTCGCTGCGTAATCGACATTTTCGAGTTTGGGTTCAGCTTCTATAAGTCCATGCAGATCCATTACTAATGGCAAAGTCCACGGCCCATTTAACGGAGTTTTTAGTTGATACTCATTTATCGTCGGGTTAGTAGCACGTAGTCGTAATCCTGTTCGCTCGGCATCATTCCATTCAATGTTGGTCGCATCGCAATTTCGCATTATCGCTTGAGACCAGTTGGTCTCGCTATTGCACTGCACTCTCCCGAATTTCACGTCGATTGCATGGACACCACGAAGATCAGCTCCGCGTAAATCAAGTTTGGGAAAGCGCTGAAAGTTGAGTGATCTCCAAACATTAGACTCAAAATTTAAATCCCGCAGATTGATAGGCGACACACTGCGCAATTCTAGCCCTTCATAAAGTTCGCTTTCGCTTTCGCACAATAGTCGCCATAGGCTCTGATGCAGTAGGTAAGCATGTTCACCCTTGTTTCGAAAAATCTGTTTTGCGATCCGTAATAATCGTTGGGGCGTCGATACGCCAGCGTATTCGGGAAGTGGTTTTTCTCGCTGCAACACTCCAACCAACAGCTCCACCCGTCGCACGGTTTCGTCCCAGAGGAGCGGCCTACAATCCGCACTCCAAAGCTCCGTCAAAAACTGCATCGCCTCACGGTTCAATTCCGCATCTGGCAACAGCGCATGAAAGTCTTCCACCGCAAGCGCCGCATACCGCACCTGATCCACGCCATCCAAAATAAACCGCGCTACAAAATACTCGGCATAGGATTTATGTGCAAAGCTAAAATCGCGCGCTCCTGTGCGCACGATGAATGTCGCGGTGCGTAAGTCTTCTTGAATGCTGGCAAGTTCTTTCATATCGTAGGTGCCCGGAAACAGCCTATTTACGGTGCGTTGCAGCCATGCATCTAGTTTGTCGGCTGGCCACGATTCTACGCCATCATCTAACATGGCAGCGGCTAATGCGCCCATCAATAGGGGCTTTTGATGGCCTTGGATGCGATGTTTGCCGTTGTCTCGTTCAATCCAACTGGCGACGGTTAAGTTGTATAAATCGGCGGCGGCTATCTTGCTGCCATCATCACTTTTTTGCAGTAGCGCCATGATGTGTTCGCTCATCATGCCCAGCAGCACGGGGCGGGAGGCGAGCTCCTCTAAGTTGTAGGTGTTGTGGATAATTTTAATTAGGCGAGGTGCATCATCACCTAAACGCTTTGTTAGATAGCGCTCGATTAGGTCATTACCCCACGGCAATAGCGTGAGCATTAGGTAGTCTTGGTCACCCACGCCGCCGCGTCGGCGAGCCGTAAAAAAGCTGTGTTGCGCTTCCACATCGCGAAAATAATGGCTGCGGCAACTGATGATGGCTTTGGGTTGCTGCGTGCTTGTGCCTTCAGGCGCAGGCTCCACCACGCGCAAAATTTGGTCGAACACTTTATGCAGCACCAAGCTGTCGTTCTTCAGCAATTCGTCCAGCCCGTCGAACACCATAATTAGCCGACCCGCGCGTGCGTCCGCGAGTAAGGGCGCGACGTCCGCTACGTTTGTGATGCGCAAGCCATCGCGTTTTTTTAGCGCTAACACCAGCATTTCTTCCAGCGATAATGCCGCTAAATTGTTGATGCCGGATAGCTCGGAAAGGTCTATAAATAGGGCGTTTACAGTATTTTTATCCGACGCATTTCGCGGCCATTTCGGGTGCGTAATTTTGTTGTTTAAAATGCGCGTGAATTGCTGACCGTGGCTGGTTTTACCGGTGCCGTAATCGCCCAACAGCACGAGCAAGCGCCGGCTATTAGAGCTTGTCTCTTGCGCCCATTTCAGCATGGCATGCAGAGCGATGGGGTGGTTTTCGTCCGGCTCGTTTCTATTTGCCACTAACGCGCCTCGACTATCGCCCGCGATTAGTTGCTGCGCTCGTTTCGCCAGTGATTCTTCAAATACAGATGCTTCCGTGCCCACGCGTGAGCTTGACTTAAATTCGGATTCTTCCGTGCCCGAGCGCGAGCTAAATTCTTCATCATCAGGTATGCCGTGTACGTTGAAAGGCGAACCTTGATTTAGCGCAGCTTTGGTTTTGCTTTCGGCTTGCGCAAGCTCGGCTTTGCGCAGGTCTTCAGACTTTGCGTGTTCCACCGCCTCACTGCCCAACATGGCCATAGCCAGCGTTTCGCCGAAGCGTTCAGTCACGTCAATGTTGGCAAGGGTTGCGATGCTTTCGGCTTGCACGGTGGAGGGTACTTCAAACCACACCACCGCATCGGCAAAGCTTTCCGCTTGCGCAGCACCACCTTGCAAGCTCACTCGACTATTTTTTAGTTGCAGCGCAATGGTGCCATCGGCGCACTTTGGTGGACGGTTTGAAAATTGGGTCTTAAGTGCCAAGCGTGCCGTATTTAGGGCTTCTTCAGGGAATAGTGCTTCAAGCACCGCCAATAATGGCGCTTCGCCGTGATCGTCCAGCATGTCCAACACGCGGGCGTAAGCTTGCGCCACCACACCGCGACGCGATTTTTCGGGCAGTCGCGCCCACGCGGCTTTGGCGGCGGATGTGGTGGCTTTGGTGATGGCGGCAGTCATGGTTTTATCCTAGGTTTTTTAGTGAGGCGCGCCGGTTGGCTTGTCGTTTTGACTTGCAAGTTTGATTTAAGTCGAGGCGGTTTTGTTAAGGAGGGTGCGGCAATCGCGCTTGCCGCACGGGTGTAATTCAGCCCCTGCCACGTGACGGAAAGTTGCGTGCATGTAGGTGCGAGCTTGAGAATTAAACGGTACAAGCCGAACATAATTATTAGGCCCAGAACGCAGAAGATTATTCCTATGAACCATGAAAAATGCCACAACACCGGTAGCGTGCTGAGGATGCCTAGGCCTTTAAGCAGATTGGTTAGAAATTGATTCATCGCCGCACTGCATCACGCATTTTTAAAAGAAGCAAAAAGAAGCGCTTCTTTTGATGTATTTTTTATGCGGATATGATCTAAGCGGTTTAGCGATGCTTCATTGCTGTGATTTGTGGTGCTAAGCGCGGTTTGAGCAGTCCTTGGAGAGTATAGGTTGTGAATATTTAATGATATAAAACAAAGGCTTAGGTTGAGTGCTTACTCCAATTATCGGTAATTATCATCACAATTTCAGATAGTTTCCCACATGCAAACGGCGGTAAATTAGCGGATTGTGTTCATATTTTGGCAGCAGGCCGCAATTATTTATGAACGCGTTGCGCCGCGCTAAAGCTGAATCGCACGACGGTGCAAGCCTAGAAGCCGCGATTCTGCGCCAAGGCAAAGCGCAAAACGAAGCTGACCGCGCCCGCTTTACTGCTGGCTTTTTGTCCCTCACGCCAACCGAGCAAGCGGTGATGTCGCGTTTAATTACGACCAACAAAAACTTCCGCGCGTTTGATGCGGATGCGCTGAAGTATTACGCGCAGTTTTTAGGTAAAGAAAAGGTCAATATTCCCGCTGTGCAACGTGCGCTAGATGGCTTGCGCAATCGCGACGACGAATGGGTATGGAAGTCATTGCGTGGCGACTATTCGGTGTACGACCAAGCCATATTTGAATGGCATGCGCACTTGGAAGCGGCGCGGGAATGGCCGCCGAGGGCGGTTTGAGCGTGAAGGTGATAGGCTGGAGATGCCTTATAATAGGGCATCTTCAGCCATTTTATTGGTGCTGCGATGCCGTTTCTGGCCGCTTCACTAAACGACACACCGCAAAGTCACATTGCTGTTACACTCAATATTAGAGTTAGCGCTGCACTCACAGCGCTCGGCTCTATGCTCCAAAAATATAGCACCCACACTCAAAAAGGGATAAAAAATGAACCGCACACTCTTGCAGTTATCGAACTGCTTTCTATTCGTTTTATTGGTGTTCCTTGGCACCGATGGCTTTGCGCAGGGCACCGCACCGCTGGCCGCGCCCAGCGTGCCCCGTACATTGGCTAGCGACATCACCGGCACCACGGCCACATTGAGTGTCCAACTTGACAACCCGCTCCCAATTGAAGCCAACGTGCGGTTCATTTATGGAAAAAGTCCCACCCTTGCCAACGGGATCGAAGTAGGGCGTTTGCTCGTCGCTGCAAAAACCCAGAACGCTAAGGTCTCTGTCCCCCTCACCGGTTTGCAACCTAAAACGATCTACTTTTTCAAGGCGGTTTCCATCAACGGCAATGACGCCAACACCACAAAAATGAGCGCTTTAAATAGCTTTGAAACTGGCGCTGCACAGGCCGCTATGGTGATTACTAAAGCGTCGCACGCCAATGTAACGGATGCCGCAGCCGATTTAATTGTTGATATTGGTAATGCTGAGCCATCTACTACGTCCGTGACATTTTTTTGGGGTCTCGATGCAAGCCTAGCAGATGGCAAGCCCGTAATCGCTAAAGCCTACGCAAGCACGGCTAACAGCATGTCTTCGCAAGGCACTTTAGCGGCACTAAAACCTGCGACGACGTATTTTTATGGTGCCGTAGCAACCACCCGAAACGGCACGGCCAAAAGTGCGATTCAGAGTTTTAAAACCAATTTGCATAACCCGCCAAGCTTATCGGGCGTCGTGGCCGACCGCATTACTGAATCGTCAGTTTATTTTCATATGGCCGTGCGGAACATACCTGTAGCCACCAATGTGCAATTTGTGTATGGCACTGACCCGGCTTTAGCCACCAGCACGCCGGTTCGCATGGGCTCCCCAGTTGTCGGGCCTGCTGCAACTGGCTCGGCAGTGCATGCACCTGTAACTAATTTGCAGCCAAAAACAACCTATTACTTCAAAGCGATGGCGTCGAATATCAACGGTACGGCAACAAGTAATATTGGCAGCTTTTTAACCGCTGGCGGTGGTGCGCCCCCCGTGGTGATGAAACTCGGGCAGTCCAGTATAGGCGCTACCACAGCATTGTTAAGCGTCACCTACAAAAATGCGAATTTGCCCGCATCAACTTTTTTTGTCTACAGCGCTGATGCAAATTTTACCGGCGCTACCCAGACGCCTACAACGTCGGCGCCGGCCTCCGATATCGCAGCTTCACGCCATGAGTCGATAGCAGGGCTTAAGCCAGAAACAACCTACTATTACTTGGCGCAAGTGGAAGATGTGAATGGCAAAGTTAGAAGCATTGCCCAAAGTTTTAAAACGACAGCAGCCGTGCTGCCCACCCCGCCTACGGTGACGGCGTCATTTAGCGATATAACCAGTAATTCCGTTTATTTGCACATGACGGTTAAGAACATACCCATCGCTACCAATGTGCAATTTGTCTACGGCACCGATGCTTCTTTAGCCACCAGTATGCCGGTACAGATGGCTAACACCGTGGTGGGGCCCAATGCAACGGGCTCGCAAAGTCATGCCCCGGTGAGCGGCTTAAAGCCAAAAACCACCTACTACTTCAAAGCAACAGCGTCGAACGCCAGTGGCACAGCAACAAGCGGCATTGGTAGCTTTACCACCGCTGGCTAAGACTAGCGGCGCTTTAAATAGTGGCACGTAATATTTGCAGATAATGCCTTGAATATGCCCTAAAATAGGGCGTCTTCAAGGTGTTATTTAAATGAAATTGCCACTAATTACACGCTCACTTCCGCCATCAGCGACGATCGTATTTTCGTAAATACGTCTGCCATTGATACGCCTGAAGCCTGCCCGTTGCTCATTTCGGCGTCGCGCCGCGGCGCTTCGGTAATCCACGTCTCTTCAATCTCAGAATCTTCATCAAGACTTGCAATGAGCGCTTGCGCCAGAGAGGCACGTTCGCTAGCGGATAACTGCATGGCTTCTGATTCCAACAACGCCAATCGTGTTTCCATGGTTGTCTCTAGGTTAAACCGCTATTTTCTAAGTCTGCCTTAATAGCTTGCCGACATCTTAGCGACCGATAGTTGTAGGTTTGCTCACGCATCCCTTTGCCATTTTTTTGCCACATTCAATCCCAATTGATTCCGAATTACCCTCAAACTATCGCGTACAGTACGGGTTATGATTTAAACGATTTACAGTTTCTGCACACCACCTAAGCACACCATCCAAAACTAAAATACCGCTCGCGTTTGTCTACAAGGGTCGTCATCATGAAAAAAAATATCAAAGCAATTCTTACGTTTTCAGCCGTTGCTGCCGTGTCGGCCGTTGCCATTGGCGGTGGTTATTCTTGGTGGAAGGGGCGAGGGGTGAGTGGTGGTTTGAGCATTCCGGGGGTGTCGGAAGCGATCGCAAATGAGAAGTTTGAGGCGCTGGATTGTCAGGCTAAATATTTTGAATCAAGCCCTGCTTTAGCGCTGATGTTTGCTGCACCCTTGGAAAGCGGGCAAAGCCTAAATAAGCGCATCACCGTGCTTAATTTAGGGCGCGTAAATGCTGCAGGCAAACCTATCACCTCTGATTCATCTGACGATGAGCAAAGCCAAGGTGTGCCGGTTAGAAAATCCAACCCACCAAAAGTTGCCGGTGAAGGCACAGCCACGCTGACTAAAGCCGAAACGGACGCTGGTGGCGCGCGCGTTGAAACCAGTTGGATTCAGGGCGATAATCCGCGCGTAATTTATTTGCCGCATGTGGTGCCGCGCAATAAATATCGTATTACCTTAAGTGCTGATTTAAGCGGCGGTAGTAAAGAAAAATTGGGCAAAAACTTAAGCTGTGAAGTGGTGGCCGAAGCCATGCCTTCTTCGTTTTTCTTTGCCTCAAAAGGCACCGTGTTGCCAGCAAAGCAAAACGGCGGCCTGCCGGTTATTAGCGTAAACGTAGCTGAAGTGGATGTGCAGTTTTTGCGCGTTGAGCCCGCACAATTACCAAAGTTTCTAGCCAGTATTGTGGGTGGCCGCAAAGCGCCGCAAACAAACAATAACGACGATGAATACGATGGCGAATATTATGAAGAACGCCGTAAACCGCAGGGTTTGGTGCAATCGTATCAGCTAGACCAATTGCGTAAATATTCAAAAAGCGTCTACACCAATCGCTTCATGATGGATGCCCGCAAAAACCGTCGCAACGTCACGCATTTGCCGGTTGAAGATATTAAAGAATTGCAAGAGCCAGGCATATATATCGCGGTGATGAGTGAGCCGGGACGTTTCCGTTCTGAGTATCAAACCACCTATTTTTACGTGAGCGATATTGGCTTGCACGCACGCCGTCATGCTAATGGCTTAGATGTGTTTGCGCATTCGCTCAAAACTGGAAAACCGCTGCACGACATTGAATTTAAAGTGCTGGATGAAAACGGCAAAGTGGTGCTTACTAAGTCCGCTGATAACGAAGGTTTTGCCACCTTTGCCGCAGCCACCAATCCGCTTAAAGTGCTCACCGGTAGCCGTGGAAATGAATATTCCATTTTGTCGTTAATGGAGCCAGCGCTTGATTTATCCGAGTTTGATGTGGCCGGCCACCAAGCTTCGCCGACGAAAGTGTATGCCTATGCCGGCCGCGATATTTATCGCCCCGGTGAAACCTTTGAAGCCAGTATTTTAGTCCGTGACCAAGACGGTGCAGCGCTGCCACCTACGCCGATTCACGTTAATTTAAAGCGGGCGGATGGTAAAGCCGTTGAGCAGTATTTAATAACACCAGACGCCGCCCGCGCAGGCTTTTTACGTCAAAAAATTGCCCTGCCGCAAGACGCACAAACCGGCACGTGGGCGCTTGAATTTAGGGTTGATCCCACCACCAAAGCGCCTAATTCAACCATGCGGTTTCAGGTGGAAGAATTTTTGCCCGAGCGCATGAAGCTTGACCTAAAAGCCAAGGCAGAATATTTGGCATTGGGCGATAAACTAAACATCGACGTAACCGGTGCCTACCTCTACGGTGCGCCCGCTGCGGGCAACAAGCTGCAAGGTTTTGTGCAAACCGAACGTAACCGCAATCCCTTCGCCAAGCTGTGGCCGGGCTTTGAATTTGGTGATGTGGCCGATGACACCTTAAAGCAACGGGTAGACATTGAAGCCATCAATTTAAGCGAAACTGGAACGGGTACAGTGGAAGTAAACCCATCGGAAAAACTAAGCGAAAAAACCAATTCACCGCTCACCGTGCGCGCGACATTGAGCTTGCTTGAATCCGGTGGTCGTCCAGTGATTCGTAGTATTGAGCGCACCATTTTCCCAACAGAAAAAATAATCGGCGTGCGCCCAAAATGGGAAGGCAAATTTGTGCGCGAAGGTAGCTTAGCGGAGTTTGAAGTCGTGCGCGTTGACCGCGCGGGCAAGAATGCGCCAGCCGCTCGCGTTAGCCTACGCATGTACCGTGAAGACCGTGATTATTACTGGGTTTTCGACGATCAACGCGGTTGGCATTCTGGCTATAACGAGCAAGAAGAATTAGTAGAAAGCCGCCAAATTGCGCTGCAAAATCGCATTAGTGTGGCAGTGCCGGTGCGCTATGGCCGCTATCGCTTAGAAGTGATTGATTTAGAATCCGGTGCTGCAAATCGCTATCGCTTTTATTCCGGTTGGGGTGCCCAAGAAAACGAAAGTATGGGTAGCCGCCCAGATCGTGTGGCGCTGAAATTAGACAAAGCCGCCTATCTTGCAGGAGAGACCGCCAAGCTCACTATTTCACCACCGCATGATGGCGTTGCGCTCATCACCGTTGAGGGCGCGGGTGTGTTGTGGCGTAGCCATGAAAATGTGAGCAAGGGAGGTACAACGGTGTCGATCCCGATTGATAAAAAATGGAATCAGCATAATTTATACATCACCACCACCGTGTTCCGTCCCGGCAATGTGGGTGAAAAAATCACACCGGCGCGTGCCTTAGGCCTCACGCACTTAGCGCTGTCGCGTGAAGACCGTAAGATAAAAGTAGCCATCGATGTACCCGCTAAAAGTCTGCCCGACACCAAGCTAAAAGTAGTGCTAAAAGCGCCAGGCTTAGCGGGTGATACGGCGACAGCGACGGTGTATGCGGTAGATGTCGGCATATTGAATGTAACGAACTTCCAAAGCCCTGATGCGTTTGAATTTTTCCTCGGTAAACAGCGCTACAGCCAAGATATTTTGGACATCTACGGCAAGTTCATTGAAACAATCGATGGTCAAAAAGGTAAGCTAAAATTTGGTGGTGATGCCCGTACCCGCGATAAAGCCAACACCCCGAAAAAAGTGCGTTTGGTAGATTTATATTCTGGTCCGGTCACGCTAAACAAAGCGGGTGAAGCTGAGCTATTTTTGGACATTCCTGACTTCAACGGCACCTTACGCGTGATGGCGGTGGTAGCAGGCACCGGTAAATTTGGCCGTGCGGAAGCCGAAACGATTAGTGCCGCGCCGATTGTGGCCGAGCTTGCCATGCCGCGCTTTGTATCCCCCGGTGATAAGGCGAACATCGCGCTTGATGTGACTAACACCACGACTGAAACGCAGCAAACAACGGTCACCTTAAGCAGTGATGGTCCAGTAAAAATTGCCGGTGGTACCGAGCAATTGACGTTAGCACCAATGCAAAAGAAAACACTGCGCTTCAAAGCCCAAGCCACCGATGGCGCAGGCGAAAGCACGGTAACAGTATTGGTAAAGGCAGGCACTGCAGCCCAGCCGGTAAACATCAAACGCCAATCGCTGCTGGTTATCTCGCCACTCACAGCGGCTGAGCGCACGCGCCGTTATGTGCAAGTGGCACCGGGCGAAACGTTGAAGCTTGAGCCGAATACCTTGGAAGGCTATTACCCCGGAAGCTCGCTCATGTCGACCACGTTTTCAAACGTGCCGCCGATCAACGTGGATCAATTGGTAAAAGGTTTGCTAGGCTATCCCTACGGTTGCCTTGAACAAACCACCAGTAAGGCGTTTCCACATTTAATTATTGACGATGCCTTAGCCGAACGCGCTGGCTTGAAGCCGTTTGGTAAAGAAGAGCGCGAAAAAGCCATGGGGCAGGCAATAGCCAGATTGGCGGGTATGCAGCGTGAAAGCGGCGCGTTTACCCTGTGGGGCGATGGCTTGGATGAGCCGTGGTTAAGTGCCTACGCGCTTGATTTTTTAAGCACCGCGCAAAGCCAAGGCTATAGCGTGCCGGACAATGTGCTAAAGCGCGGTCATGCGTGGATGCTAAAGCAGTTACAACAAGCGGCATCTAGCTTCCCAGCCATGACGCCCAAGACTGATAAAACCAAACCGCTCGATAGCATTAGTCAAGAATCCGCATGGTGGGGTGTTGACGGTAATCGCGGCAATGCACGCGAAAGCCATCGTCGCCTTGGCGCATTGGCCTACATGGGCTATGTGTTGAGTAAAGACGGCAAGTCCGCACCGTTAGCGTCCTTGCGCACCCTGCATGACGACTATCGCACACGTTCATTATCCAGCCTGCCATTGGTGCATTTGGCTGTAGCACTGAATGCGATGGGCGATACTAAACGTGCCCAAGAAGCCCTAGAAACGGCCTTCTCCACGCCATATGGTATGGGCACTTATCAATGGGAGTGGCTGGGCGATTACGGCACCCAATTGCGCGACACAGCAATGTCGATTGCGCTGGTTGAAAAGCATAAGCTAAAGCACGCAAAAGCCGGCGGTGATTTAATAGCGCAGCTATTGCGCTTAACTGGTAATGCGCGTTGGCTATCTACCCAAGAGCAAACCGCTTTATTATTGGCCGCGCGCAGCTTTGTGAATAGCGGTGGCGACAGTTGGAGTGCCAGCCTAACCCGCAACGGAAAAGTAGAAGCGTTGGCATCAAGTAAAGTGGGCGGCACGCAAATGCGCGAGGTTGATTATGCGGCCGTGAAAGCCGGTGCCAGCATTACCAATAACGGTGCTAAGCCCCTATTTGTGGGCATCGAGACGGTAGGTTACGCCATTAAGCCGCGTGAAAACAAGGATGATTCTTTCGCCTTCCGCCGCACTTATTACGAACCAAGCGGCAAGCAAGTGGGCAACCGCGCGTTAGTGGTGGGCGAGCAAATTATTGTGCATTTGGAAGTGCAAAGTAATCGCTGGATTGAAGACGCGATGGTGATAGACCGTATTCCTGCAGGCATTGAAATTGAAAACCAAAACCTAACGGCTAACAACGCCAGCAACCCGTTTGCAAACTTTGACCCCAAATTAGACAAAACTAAAACCGCTGAAAGCAATCGCCTCTGGACAAATCGCACGCCAGAAGCGCCAGCCGAAGCCATGGCGAACCCAAAAATTAAGCATCGCGAATTTAGAGATGATCGTTTTGTAGTCGCCGCAAAGTTAGAGGGCGTGACGGACTTGTACTACGTCGTCCGCGTGGTCACACCCGGTGAATTTGTAGTGCCCGCAGCCTTTGCTGAAGATATGTATCGCCCAGAAATTCGTGGGTCGGGTGCCGGTGGTGTGCAACTGTTGCAGGTTAGCGAAAAGAAATAGCGTATTCAATGCCTGAAGATGCCCGATCCCGCAAGGGAACTACGTTCCGGTCGTAGGGCGTCTTCAGGCACTCATTGATCCCCGCAGTCGTAGGTTGGGCAGGGGTATTGCCCAACACGGGTGCTTGCGTAGTTGCGATCGCCTAAATATTAAAACCGATGTTGGGCAACACCCCTGCCCAACCTACGAGATAAACCTTTCAATGAAAGCAGCAGCCAAGCAATTTATAAATCGCACAAGCCGTCGCTGGCAAGCCTTGCCACGCAGATGGCGCGTCGCCTGTTATGTGCTGGCAAGTTTCACACTTTGCTTCTTCACGTTGGATCGCTTAAACCCCATCACGCTTGACCCGCCCGATCAAAGTAGCATCGTGTTGGCTGAAGACGGCACACCACTTCGCGCGTACCCGTCCGCTGACGGCGTGTGGCGGCACAAGGTTAACGTGGCGGAAGTCTCGCCTTATTACATTGCAGCGCTTATTCAATACGAAGACCGTTACTTTAATTATCACCCCGGCGTAAACCCAGCAGCGCTTGTTCGCGGTGCGTACCAGTGGATCAAAAACGGGCATATCGTATCCGGCGGCTCAACACTTTCAATGCAAGTGGTGCGCTTAATTGACGGGCAAAATGAGCGCACGCTCTGGGGTAAGGCCAAGCAAAGCGTGCGTGCGCTGCAGCTTGAAGCGCACTACAGCAAAGCCAAAATTTTGGATTACTACTTAAACTATGCACCAATGGGTGGCATGGTTGAAGGGGTGGAGATGGCGTCGCGCACCTATTTGGGCAAGCCTGCCAAGCACCTTTCGCGCGCGGAAGCGGCCATGCTTGCCGTGCTGCCGCAATCGCCCACGCGCAACCGCCCTGATCGCGAACCAGTCCGCGCGCAAGCCATGCGCGATAAAGTACTAGATCGAATGCAAAGCAGCGGCGCGTGGTCACCGGAGATTGTGGCCGATGCAAAAATGGAACGCGTCGTCGCGCAACCACCCACAAATATTAGCGCCGCATGGTTAGCGCCACTGGCGGCAGAGCGCGTAAAGAGTGAAAGTAAACGCGGACCGAAAGCCGCGCAGGTGGTGCAAACTACCATTGACGCTAATTTACAAGCGCGTATCGAATCACTACTGCAAGACCGTGTGCGCAGCCTGCCGCCTAAAGCATCCATCGCCGCGTTGGTGATGGAAAACGATAGCATGTACGTGCGCGCCTACGTAGGCTCGGCCGATATGCACGACGCTGAGCGCAGCGGCCATGTAGACATGACGCGCGCGGTGCGATCGCCCGGCTCCGCGCTCAAGCCATTTTTGTATGCGATGGCGTTGGATGACGGCTTAGTGCATTCCGAAAGCTTGCTAAGTGATGCGCCACAAAATTTTGGTGGCTACGCACCGGGCAATTTTCAATCTACGTTTTCAGGCCCCATCAGCGTTACCGATGCACTGCAGCGCTCATTAAACGTACCTGCAGTCGATATTTTAGAGCGCACCCAACCCATCCGCTTCGCCAGTCGCTTGCGGGCGGGCGGGTTGCGCTTGCGCATGGATGAAGGTGCAAGCCCAAATTTAAGTTTAATTTTGGGTGGTGGTGGCACCACGTTGGAAGAATTAGTGGGTGCCTATCGTGCGTTCGCGGTCAACGGCATGGCCGGTAAACCGCGTTTAAATTCAGACGCGCCCATCGTGCAAAACCGCATGATGAGCGAAGGTGCGGCGTGGATTATTCGCGATATTTTAGAGGGCGGTAGCCACCCCGATAAACCCGCAGGCGACATTACCAGCCGCCCTCCCTTCGCGTGGAAAACCGGCACCAGCTTTGGGTTTCGCGATGCATGGGCAGTCGGCGTAACGGATCGCTACACCATCGGCATTTGGTTGGGTCGACCAGATGGCACACCGAATCCCGGCTATTTTGGCGCAAATAGTGCCGCACCTTTAGCCCGCGACATCGCTGCCATATTGCCAAAAAGCCCCACAATACGGCAATCTCGACCAAGTAGTGTGACCCCACAAGCCATTTGTTGGCCCCTAGGTTTAAGTGCCACCCAAACCCCGCAGCCGCTCTGTCATCAAACTCGCCAGGCGTGGGTGCTAAACGAAACCGCGCCGCCCACCATGGCCGAACGCGCCAATAGCGCGGGTTTACGTGAAGTGGTGTGGCAAGAAGAATCGACGGGCCTACGACTAAGTGCGGCCTGCATGCAAGGTACAGCTGCACAAGAAATTGAAATCGCCCGTTGGCCAAACTTGTTGCAGCCGTGGTTGGTAGAACCTGTGTTGTCGCAATCTAAACCACCGCCCTATAAAGCCGGCTGCGCACCCAAACAATCAGCCAAAGCAGGCTTAGTCATGCACGGCATCGAGCCGGGGAGTGTTGTGCGTGCAGCACCCAAGCGGTCGGCTGCAAACCCAGTCGTGCGAGTGAGTTTAACCACGCCTGCGCCCAAGCGCACTGAAAGTGTTGATACGATATTAAATCTAACCATTAGCGGCGCCAGTGGCAATGTGCTGTGGCTGCTAAACGGCAAAGTGCTCGCCACTACGCAGCCCAGTGCAGTGATGAAGCTACCCATTACGCAAGATGGTACCTACCGGTTAACGGCCACGGATGCGACGGGTAAATTTACGTTTGTGGAGTTTAGCGCGCGGGGGTTTGTGGGGTAGGCGGCAAATTTCTATGTCATTTGTTAGGCGCGGCAGGATTTACAACTTTAAGCCCTGAAAAATAATCTCGATGGAAACCCGCATCGCGCGTGATGAGTGTGCCAGCTTGCAACATCGCGTGCGCGCCGATTAAAAAATCAGCAATCAAGCGGTCACGACCGCCGCCACGCTGTCGAAATTGTCGATACATTATGCCCGCGCGTATTGCCGCCTGCTCGCTAACAGGCACATAGCGAATCCCAAACGCTGTCATCGCTTTCAACGCATTTTCGTATGGCTTGGTGTAGGCACAAATTTCGGCCATTACGGCGTCGCAAATAATCACGTCATCCATTTCGGCGGCAGCGGCAAGGGCGATGGATGATGTTTCGGCGAAATTTTTGTCATCGCTGATGATGTCCAGCAGAACCGAAGAGTCAACCGCAATCATGGCTGAACCGGATCGTCGGGCGCGCGGCCACGCAGCTCCCGCATCACATCGTTTGTGGTCATGTCATTAAGCAATTTTGCTGAGCCACGAAGTTTTGTAATCGCCGCTGAAACGTCTTTACGCAAAATAATGCGCCCGGCTTCCACCTGCACAATAAGTTTTGTTCCCGCTACCAAACCGAGCGCATCACGCGCCTCTTTAGGCAGCGTGATTTGACCGCGTTGCGCAACACTAGCTTCCATGATTAGTCCTCGCTCTAATAAGCCGAAAGTAATAGTCTGATGTTTTTAGTATGATTTGTCAATGCATACTAATCTTGTCGGTATGATTGCGCTAAAGCGTAAGGAGATGAATTGCGCCACGGTGCGGTGAAAACCGATGTTGCAGCGAAAATTAACGCAACGGCACGCTGTTTCCAGCATAATTAGGTTACGTAACGGCTACCGTCCAAGTAATAAAGGATCAAATTAAGCAGCTCGACAATCAAGCGTTTACAAAATTGCGCAACTGGTTTATTAAATACGAACACACTTGCTGGGATCGCCAGACCGCAGCGGATTCGGAAGCTGGCAAGTTCGACTTCCTCGTGACCGAAGCGTTGGCGGAACATCGCGCTGGAAAAACTATATTGTGTACTCGTTGAAAAAACGCTTCCTATCCATCGCAATTGCGCTAACCCTTCTCGGTTTTGTCATCGGCGCATTCTTTACTTGGCAACTCGGCACTTCATTCGTCGCGCCCGCAAATCACCCTGTCGGCGCGCCTCCGGCCGACTTACAAGCCATTACCGTGAGCATCACCACACCTGAAAACGAAACGGTTTCAGGTTGGTTCGCCAGTGGAAATGCGGGCGGAGGTGCTGTATTGCTGTTGCATGGGGTGCGGTCTGATCGCACGCAAATGTTGGCGCGCGCCCGACTTTTACGTAATGCCGGATATGCGGTGCTGTTGATTGATTTGCATGCGCATGGCGAAAGCAGTGGCGCGGCAATCACGTTTGGAGCGCGTGAAACGCGAGGTGTGAGTGCCGCTATAAATTATTTGCAGCAACAATTGCCGCGTGAAAAAATCGGCATTATTGGCGCGTCATTAGGTGCGGCGTCAGCGGTGTTGGCCAAGGCTGAAGGGCGCGTGCAGGCGATGGTATTGGAGTCGATGTTTTCAACCATTGAGGATGCCATTGCCAATCGCGTTGCGATGCCGTTTGGCAAAATTGGCTACGCCGCCGCGCCTTTATTGCTGGTGCAATTGCCACTGCGCTTGAGCGTGTGGCCCAGTGAATTGCGACCGATTGAAGCGCTGCCAGCTTTAACCATGCCGGTTTTGATCGCTTCCGGTGCGCAAGATGGGCACACTACTTGGGCTGAAACCCAGCGTATTTTTGATGCAGCCAACGCGCCTAAAAAGTTGTGGAAAGTGGAAGGTGCTGGGCACGTGGATTTGCAGCATATTAATCCTGCGCTCTATGAAAGTACGGTGATGCCGTTTTTAGCGCAGCATTTACGAAAATAGATAGGCTGTAGATGCCCAAAAATAGGGCATCTACAGGCATTCAATCAGAAGCAAAAATTGCCTGCTAAGTTTGAACGGACTTGAGCAATAATCCTCAGCAAATGTGTCTGCTTTCTTGCATAATGCTCGTATGAAAAAATCGTTAAACGATAATGTAGTCACTCCCACCGACGCCCCAACAGTTACCCACGCGGCACTGCATGCCCACTACGGCAACAGCGGCGGGGTAACACAGGTATTTGGCAACAAGGCAGCTGACTACGCCTTAGCGCGTCCGGGCTATGCGCCAGCATTGTTTGCGCAGCTTATGTCCACCGTAAACCCGGTCGAATCCCCAGCCGTGGCCGACATTGGTGCAGGCACAGGGTTGCTTACGCGCGGGTTGCTGGCGTGCAGCTATGTTGTCGAGGCGGTTGAGCCAAACGACGCCATGCGCGCGGTCGCTGATGCCGCATTGGGCGCGGATCAATTTTATCGCAGTGTGAACGGCACGGCAGAAGCTACGGGGCTTAATCCCGCATCTAAAAATTTGATTTGTGCTGCGCAAGCGTTTCACTGGTTTGACATTCCAAAAGCGCGCGCTGAATTTATCCGCGTGCTTAAACCTTATGGGCATGTAGCGCTAATTTGGAATGATAGGTTGCTCGGAGACGCCCTAAATACGGCGCTCAACAGCCTATTCTCTGACTTCGGCGGCGTTCGCAGACGCGAGATGGTAAACCAAGATGACCGCGCCGGTGTCCCGGATTTTTTTGGCCAAAGAGTACCCGAGCAACGCTTTGCCCACACCCATTTTTTAAGCGTCGAAGCGCTACGCGCCCTCGTGTTCTCGCGCTCCTACATGCCTGCGCCTGAAAGCGTTGAGGGCATTGCTGCCATCGCCGCCATTGACGCGGTGTTCAATCAACACGCGGTAAATAATCGCGTGGCGATGCGGTATGAAACGGTGTTGTGTTTGGCGCGGTTTTCTTAAGGGCTTGGGCTAGTGCAATGCCAACACTAGTGCATCTCACTGACGCGCGTCATGTTGCCGCAATTAAACGCGCGGGGATTCGCCCAACAACGAATCGCGGCGTGGTGTATTTCATGCCGGTAACGCAAAATCATTTGATATCGCATCAGTGGATGCGTGAACTGCGGCGGGGCGGCGCTAAGGTAATGTCTGGTGTGTATTTTAAGTTGCGTGATGACGAGCTGGTATGGGCAGGAAAATATAGCGCGCCGCATCAACAAATGGAGTTGGGTGCTGCCGTTGCGCTACTCAATAGCCTAGAAGATCAGTTAGGCTTTGAGTTATTTATCGAACGCAAAATTCAGCCTTATGAAATTCTTTATGCGCGAACGCAATCGAAGATAGTTGGTTGGCGCTACAACCCGCACGCTCACGGAAAAGCACCGTGCCCTTGTCCTGCTTGCTTGCAATTTGGCGGTATTAAAACCTTGAAAATTCGACAGAGCGATAGCTCGAATTTTGCATCCCCGCCACCCTATCTCGAGGTGGTAGAGACGTTTTTAGATGCCGATGCGGATTTTGACCCAAGCGATTGGTTGTGGGCGTTTAGAACCAAACGTCGCCTAGCTGACCCCTCTTTTTTAGCGCCCCACTTACAGAGCGATGACCTTTACGTGCTGGAGGAACTTGCGAAAACGCTGCCCTATTTTCGTCATCCGCAAGCCAGAGCGTTCATGGTGCGGTTGCAATTGAGTCCTCATGAATCGGAGAGGCAAGAAGTAGAAATCGGCTTGCGGGCGATGGCGGAAGGACGGAAGCCTAAAAGCCGGTAGCCTAAAGGTCGGTAGCTTTCATAGAAATATATTGAGTATTTTAATATGGCATATTAAAATACTCAAATGATTCCAATCGCTAGAACCCTCGAAAAACAGGTGTTAAACGCAGCACGTGCGTTCGGCGCGGTGGTGCTTACAGGCCCACGCCGCAGTGGTAAAACATGGTTATTACGCCAATTATTTCCTAAAGCGCAATATTTTTTGTTTGAAGATCCAGACGTAATCAGCCGTTTTCGTGCCGATCCACAGGGTTTTTTGGATCAATTAAAGTTGCCGGTGATTTTGGACGAAATCCAGAATGCGCCTGAGGTGTTTAATTTTATCCGCAGCCGTATTGACGCGCAGCCAGAGAAAAAAGGCCAGTGGCTGCTTACCGGTTCGCAAGAGTCTGCGTTAATGCAAAACGTCAGTGAGTCCATGGCGGGGCGTGCGGCGATATTGCAATTGCTGCCTATATCTATGGCCGAATCGCCTAATGTGAGCTTGTTGCGCGGCGGGTATCCAGAGGTATTGGCGCGGCCAAAAGATGCATCGCTTTGGTTCTCATCTTATTTGCAAACCTATTTAGAACGCGACGTGCGCATGATAAGTGCGGTGCAAAATTTGCCCGTGTTTCGGCGATTTATGGCGCTGTTAGCCACGCGGCATGGCTGCACTTTGAATATGAGTGATTTAGCTGCACCGCTTGGTTTAAGCGTGCCTAGCGTGGGTCGCTGGATTGATATTTTGGAGGCAACGGGGCTTATTTTGCGCGTGATGCCTTACTATGAAAATTTGGGTAAACGCCTCATTAAGTCGCCAAAAATTTACTGGTTAGATTCTGGTCTAGCTTGTCATTTGTTGGGCATTCAAACCGAAACGGAACTGGAGCGGTCGCCATTTTTAGGCGCAATTTTTGAAGGTGCAGTCGCGGCCGAAATTGTAAAGTCGCAGATCAATCGCGGCTTGCGTCGCGAGCTTTATTACTTCCGCGATCAGCAAGGTTTGGAGTTGGATTTTATCTTTCCCGTTTCTGGCGGCGGCATGTTGTTTGTTGAGGCAAAAGCCACACACAGCCCATTACCTGTGATGGCCAAACCGATGCAGGCGCTCGCGCACGCGTGGGCAAATACCGCAAATCAGCGACCCCTCGATGGTGCATATTTGGTGCATCGCAAAGCAAAGCGCGCGGTGGCATCGCAAGCCTTGGTGCCAAATATTAAGGCGATTGTGTTTGAAGATTTTGTATCGCAGCTTAATAGTACGGCCGCTAAATTGCGGGTTGCTAAACAAAAATAATGCTTTGGAGAAGCCCTAAAATAGGGCGTCTCCAAGGCACTACTGCGCCACCAATTGATCGCCTTTTGAAAACTGCCAAGTACGGGTGATGTGCAAAATGTCGGTATCTTGTTTGATTTTATCGGGGAAGCGTTCAAACGGCGCTGATAGCCGTACGATGCGCACGGCGGCTTCATCAAGTAGCTTGTGGCCTGATGATCGATTCACTTGAATTTCTTCTACTTCCCCGTTGGATTTAATCGCCACCGTTAACTGCAATGCGCCGTAGAGCTTGCGGGTTTTGGCTTCTTCTGGGTAGTTTAAATTGCCGACGCGCTCGATTTTTAATTTCCAACCGTCCACATATTGGGCAAAGCGGTATTCACTGGTGCGCGCGCCAATAAATTTGCGCTTTGGGCGTTCTTGATAAGCTTGATATTCGCGTTGTAATTGCGCTTCTAGCCGCGCAATTTCAATGGAGCGTTGCACCAACTCATCAGCTGACAATGGCGCGGGCTTGCCAGCGGGGGTCACCGCTAGTTCGCCTTGCACCACTTGCACGGTAGATTTGGCTTGCGTCATGAGCTGACGCATTTCGTTTTCAAGCTGGGTTACGCGGTCTTCGCCCGGTTTGGGATTGTTGGGGCGCTGGTCGGTGAGCGGCATGGGTGTGGATGCGCGCAATTTTAAGTCAGTATTACCGCCGCCATCTAAATTGGCTTGCGCCAAGGCGTCCGCTTTTAGGGGCTTTTCAGCCGATTTGCTGTTTACTAGCACCACGTCCATCACATTGTGCGGTGGCGCAAACTTCTTAGGATCAAATACTTTAAAGCCAATACCAAAAATAACCGTGGCGTGGGCAATCAACGACACCACAATGGCCGCTTGCAGAGGCACCGAAATAGCCAAAACCCGTTGCACGGATAGAGCAGCCGAGGGTGGTTCCATCGCGTTGATTTTAGCGGCAGCGGCGTCGACCCGATTGTCGATGGCATGCTTGGCCTGTGCGACTGGATTTTTGCGGGCTTTAGTGCGCGACATCGGTGAATGTGGCGCAAGCGAGTGATAAAAATTTCATGACATGAATTTTATCAGGCATCGGTGCTGTTGCCGAAAATGTTTATTGCTGTTTTAAAACTAAGAGCTGGAGTACTCAAGAACCGGCCAACTATGAGCTACACGACAACATCGAGCACCCCGCCCGATTGCGCGCCCACTCAGGCCGTTTAGCGGCAAATGCTTCCATGCCGATCTGCGGTGTGTAGGGATGCTTTAGCACCGCTAGCAATTGCAATACCATGCTGTTGTCGCCCGCTTCCGCCAAGTCGATGGCTTGTTGCGCCAAATAATTACGTAATACATAAATCGGGTTCGCCGCGTTCATGCGCGCAGCACGCGTGGGACCGTCCTGCTGCGCGCGTAGGTGCGTGCGAATGTGCGTTGTGTAGCGCGTGAGCCAAGTCTGCAAATTTTGGAGGTTAGTTTCGTTATCAGCGCCATAGAATACCTCAGCAAAAAGTGCCGCGTCGGGTACCACACAATCAACCTTTGCCAAGGTGCGGAAGAATAGCGTCATGTCCATTTCGGCATGGTGCAGCATGTTGAACGCATCGTTAATTAGCGACGTTTCAATCTCATCACCCTCTGTATTTTCTTGCCCTTTAGCCAACCCAGCCAATCCAGCCAACCCAGCAAACCCAAATTTATCAGAAAAGTGCCGCATTATTTCATTGTTATAAGTCGTATCAAAACCTGCCAATCCTCTATTTAAGGCCGTCACCAAGGCTTTCTCATCTTCAGTATCGCCTGCTAACGTTGCCAACGCGGCACCCAATCGACCCAAATTCCAACGCGCAATTTCCGGCTGCCGGCCAAAGGCATAACGCTTGCCTTCAGCATCCGTGGTGTTAGGCGTCCAGCCCGGATCAAAATTATCCACCCAACCATACGGCCCGTAATCAATAGTCAAACCCAATATCGACATATTGTCGGTGTTCATCACCCCATGCACAAAGCCCACCCGCATCCACTGCGCCACCATGCAAGCCGTTCGCGCTGCTACCTCGGAGAACCACGTGCCTAGGCGATCTACAGGCGCTTCGGGTAAAGCTAGATCGGCAAAATCATGCGCGATCGTAAAATCAATTAGCTGTTTCAGCAACGCCGTATCGCCACGCGATGCCGGTAATTCAAAATGCCCAAACCGCGTAAACGACGGTGCCACACGGCACACCACCGCACCCGGCTCGGCCTTAGCATTGCCGTTGTAAAACATATCACGCAGCACATCATCGCCCGTCGCCACCAAGCTCAATGCACGAGTCGTGGGCACACCTAAATAATGCATCGCCTCAGAACATAAAAATTCGCGAATGGATGACCGCAACACCGCCCGCCCGTCCGCGCGACGCGAATATGGCGTAGGCCCAGCACCTTTAAGCTGCAGCTCCCAGTGCGCGCCCGAAGGTGCCGTGACTTCGCCTAAATAAATTGCCCGCCCATCTCCCAACTGTCCCGCCCAGTTGCCAAACTGATGCCCGCCATAGCAAGTAGCATAAGGCACGCTGCCCGCAAGCACGGCATTACCGCCTAATGCTGCCACCATTTCGGGACTGTGCATGTCATCTGAGTTTAAACCAAGTTCGTTCGCAACGTCCTCGGAGAAGGCCAATAAACGGGGCTCTTCAACCGGAGCAGGGAGCACCGCTGACCACAACGCACCGTCTACTTGACGCGTGAAGTTGCGCGACTCAGCATCGGCGGGGAGGGTATCGATGAAGCGGTTGTTGAAGTTTAAGGTCATGACTAACTGCTATGGTTTTGCGAATAACGTAACGTTAGGAAGGCCTTCAAAGTGCGCGTCGCACGTCAACAGTTGCGCGTTACGCGATAGTGCGGTTGCATAAACAATCGCATCGGCGGTTGCCAGTTTGTGCAGCCGATGCTGTTCAGCGGCGAGCAGCGCAATATGGGTATCTAGCGGTGCTATCACACACTTCAAAGTGTAGGCAATTACGCGATCGGCTTCGTCATCACCAACTTCGCGCCCTAGCCATTTAGCAAGCTCAAGCTGCACAATCGTAGGCACGACGCAATTTGGCTGCGTGGGAAACAATCGCCCAAGCTGCTTACCAGTGGCACTGCCCACAAGCCATTCGATCCACGACGAAGTGTCGACAACAACGTCGCCCGCGACTGCTCTAGCCGCTACCACTAGAACCGATCTTTACGGTCGCGATACCCAGTAGTGCGTGCGCCTTTGGCAATGCCCGCAAGCTCTTGTAAGTCCGGCACCGGCATCACCAAAACCCCCTTACCTTTAGGGATAAACACAAACTCTTGCCCCGCCTGCCATTGCTGCTCATCACGCACCGCCTTTGGAATGGAGATTTGAAACTTGCTTGATAGGGTGGCGTTTGCGTTCATTTTATACTCAATATTTATCGATATCGCTATCGTAAGAATATCATATAAATAGCAGAGATCGTTTAATTAGAAAAACTCGCGCTGAATATTCATAGTACGCGAGATCATTAATTAAATTCCTTGAAGATGTCCTAAAATAGGGGATCTTCGGGGACTTGATAGTGGTTGGGGATTACGCGTTATCGGTGCTGCTCAACTATGCAAACGCTAAACGCAACGACTCTTGAAACGCCCTGTTCTACTGTGTCTTCCAGCAAACAGCTACGGCTTAAAGCGCTCAAGCGTCATACCCACAAACTGACCAGCAATTACATATTCAAGGTACAAGCGCCGCGTATCTGCGAAGTCTGGCTCAGAGCTGGAAATAAATGGTGTTGTTAAGAAAAAGATTTTGCCAACTTCGGTGAGCTTAGTGGTGCCGACTAGGGGTGGTGTTTGGTTGCTGGGTTTGCTGGCCTCCCAAAGCGGCGAAAATTCGGTTCTGCCCACCCCAGCCCACTTCGGTTGAAACACATACCAAACTGGTTTGCCGTTAGCCTGGTAGGTTAACAAGGTAGCCAAAACGTTTTCCTGTTCGTCATGGGTGATAAAGAGCGCATGGCCGGGCAGTTTGGCGTCTACCCAGTGCCCCGAAAAGTTCTGCGAGTTGAAAGGAAATACTTTTTGCGGACGATGATCTTTCACCGTGAATCCGTAATAGATTGGTTTCAAAATTCCCGGTAGAAAATACTGCCCGCAAGGAGCGCCGATACTGGTGAGCACATAATCGCCCGCTGGTAACCGGCCTAAATCAATCGGTACAGGTTTGTAAGGCGAGGGTGGCGGTACGCCGATAACATTTCCGAGAGGCCAAGACGTGTTGTCGAACGTAATGATGATGTTGTTTTGCACGATCGTAAGTGTGAATGGGTTTTTTATAAAGTTATTGCAGCTGCCAAAGCTTATGCCGAGCGGCGGATTGCCTACCACCAAAGAAATATAGTCCGCCGAAGTTGGTTGCGCGGGGTGAATCGAAATGAATGAGGCGGAGACTGGGCTGGTTTGGGCGTGAGCAAGGCCTGTGACTCCCATAACTAAAAGGATACTCATCATCCACTGCATGCTAATCCCCACTTTTTTCTTGGAGCAACGCGCGTCAATTTGGTGAGTCATGTGAATACGCTTTTATTTGAAATAGGCAATCTCTACAGTTTAACCGGTAACCAGAAATAGAGAGGTATTTAGACTTAGCAAGCGATAGAACCCTGAAAATGCCCTAAAACAGGGTATCTACAGGGCATACAATCCTTTAGTAGTTTGGCAATTTACCGTCTCTTATCCCAACGCTACTGCGCCGAAAACCGCCGCAGCACCCGCGATTGCCAAGCGCCCTCGCCAAATCTATAAAAAAGTTTAATGATAAATTCCGGTTCCCCTTTGTTAGGCCCACTTAAAATCGGTGTGAAATAGCTTTGATAGCCAGCTTCGCCAACAACGCTAAACTGGGTGCTGCCGGTCAGCGGAATTACATTACCGGCCGGCTTACTGGTTGTCATAAGTGGCGTGGGTGCAGCGATAATGCGACTCACCTTTGGCTGAAAAACATACCAAATAGGCTTGCCGTCAGGTGTGTAGGTAAACCAAGTAGCTAAGGTATTTTTTGCGGCATCTTGCCATATAAATAAACCTGAACCCGGATTTTCAGCATCCCACCAATGCCCGCTGGCGTTCACCCCGCCGCCATCCTTAGGTCGGGTGGCGATGCCACCGTCGGTGACGGTGAAAGTGAGCGGTGTAGTGCCAATCGCGGGCGCGTTTTCAAACGGACACGCGGCGTTAATCGGTGTGATGGTGTAGTCGCCGGGCGGAAGTTGGCCTATCTGAACCATCTCGGTATCGTCGTTTAGGCCAGAACCTCGCGGCGGTGGTGTACCGATGTAGGCACCCAAAAACTCAGAAAATTCGATGGTGATATTGTTATTGACCATTTTTATGGTTTTATATGGAGTCTTTGTGCATGAAACTGTGCCGACTGCTCTAATGTACATTATGTTATCGGCGGATGTTGGTTTGGAAGGGACAAGGGTTGCGCCAAAATATTGTTCCTGCCCGAGCGCTGCCTGCTCTAACCACGCATTGAGCAAAATGCTACATACTGTGGCTAATAGGTGCTGTACTAAAGACTGAGTTTTCATTTTGAGCCTCTTAGGATACAAGTTTTAGAAATTCACCGTCACGCGTTTATGCGCGCGTGCCGTAAACACGCGACGGTTTGAGAATAGCTACTAAAACTTTGGAACCATCAGCGTACTACCCCCTACGGCCGGGACCAACCTTGCCCGAACTGCTGTTTCCAAACTAACTGAATCCCAGACGATGCCTGGGTTGCGTTCAATTAACGCTGCTGCAAAGCCTGCGACATGCGGTGCTGCCATGGATGTACCTGATAGCTCACGGTAAGGCGAAGGTGTGGAGTTTGTGGTCCACGTTGAATAGATACTCTTGCCTGGTGCCCACAATTCTACGCAGGATCCGTAGTTTGATCCCGTGCCGATCACAAGCCCAGTGTGTTTTGTGGGCGCAACTGTTGACGGCGACGCTTCGGTGAATTCATTTGCAAACATGCTCATTTGTTGACCATTTAAATCGATTCCGCCAACGACCAGAATGCCGTCGTTTATCAGCGTTGCGTTATACGCTTTGTTGCAATCTCCATTACCATCGTTGCCTGCCGATTGCACTACGAGGCTTCCGGGGTAATAACCTGTTAAAAACCCGAAAGGAGGTATATATACTGGGGAACTAATAATTCTCGGCGTTGCGACAGATAGCATCGCTTGAGCGACTGGATGGCTGGCGTTGAAAAAATTGAAGCCATTAAATGACATATTTACTACGCCGGTACCATTGTATCGTGTCCATAAAAAAGCAATGTCTAGCGCTGCAATGACTGCACTTTGTGGAATTGAAGGCGTAGGGTCTCCGAGTGGACCAATAATGGAATCAACTCTGGTGCCTGAGCATTGCCCTTCCCAAGGAAATAAGCTTGATGGAATGCTAGGATGCAGCCTGTCGTAGTAACCAGACCCATATGGTCCATTACCCTCCCACCACACAATATTTGTGTCGCTTGTTGCGTGTGAAAGAATAGTCACCCCCGGCAACATACCGACAGCACCAAAACCGTTTTTCTTGGCACCAACAATGCCGGAAACATGTGTGGCATGGGGATAACAACCCTTCCAATTCAGAGGGTATTGATTAGGTCCAAAGTAATAATTATTTGCGTTGTAAGGGTATGTGTCTAAATCTGGATGTTCCTCGACGCCAGCGTCAATAACATGCACTACTGCTCGCCCCGTTGATTGCGGCGGGTTTGAATTATTCATGAAGGCAAGACCCCAGCCTTCAATTTCAGATCCCCATTGCGACGAACTCGCTTCTGGTGCTCTCCCATTGGAGGATGTAGTGGAATAGCCGTCCTCGGCTATTTTAATTATGCGCTTATCGCTCGCGTAGTTTTTGGCTTCCTTTTCCGTCAAATATGCCGTGAAGCTCGGAAACACAAAACTGGTGGCATTAACGATGGCTACGGACTCTTTTTTGGATTTAGCGATGCCCTCGACGTAGTTTCGTACGTACTTGCTTTGCAACGTTAACGCTTCTTTCAAGCTCGAAACTTTGGAGTCGGTTTTAATTTCTTCTGAGGATTGAGGAGGTTCTTCAAGTACGACGATATAACGGATGCGACCATATTTATCCGTAATAGGTTTATCGGCGCGATAAAATTTGCCCTCAGCGCTGTATGGCTGCGCTTGTGCGGTCTGTACGCAGGCGGTCGAGATGAGCAACGTACTTAAAGTGCCAACCACGAATGTGGAAAGTTTGAAATTATGCGGTTGTTTAACCGCGCGCAGATTGAGGGCATTTGTGTGCAAAGCAGTCCCACTGCACTCAGGGGCATTTTTTAAATGGGGGGGGGGGGGCAATATTAACAATGAATTTTTTATGAAATTAGAGTCCTATAAATGAAGGTTTGGCCATCGCAGTGCTGCTCGAAGTTGAACAGAGCGAGGATAGTAATAAAACTTAAAAACAATGGAATTTCCGCTGATGCTTATATAAAAACTAAATTTAAAAGTAAAAGATAATTTACGTAATCACAAACTAAGTTTTACACGGCGCGATAAGCATGTCAATAGTTAAATCGTATATATGACGATTTTTAGGGAAGGCAGCCTCGTTACGCAGGAATTTAGTATGTAAAAAAGCCCTGAAGACGCCCTATAATAGGACATCTTCAGGGCTTTGGTGGTAAGATTAAATCTACGCTTTGGCGGTATTTTTCAACTTCGCAAACGCTAATTCCATCGCCGAAGGTGCTGCCGCAACGGGCACGCCACGGCTTGGCTGTGCATTGCCAGAACGCGGGATATTACGATTTCCGCTGTTGTTTACAGGTGCGTTCGATGTATTTGGCGCTCCCCCAAACGCCCCCCCACGCGGCACATCGTCCAAGCGCATGGTGAGTGCTGCGCGCTTACGCACGAGGTCAATTTCTAGCACGCGCACTTTTACGATGTCGCCCGCCTTCACCACGTCACGCGGGTCTTTCACAAACTTTTGCGCCAAGGCCGAAATATGCACAAGCCCATCTTGATGCACGCCAATATCCACAAACGCGCCAAAGGCGGCGACGTTGGTGACGACCCCTTCTAAAATCATGCCGACTTTTAGGTCTTTAAGCTCTTCTACACCATCTTGAAACGTGGCCGCTTTAAACGCAGGGCGGGGGTCACGGCCAGGTTTTTCTAGCTCTTTTAGAATGTCGACAATGGTGGGCACACCAAAGCGCGCATCCGCGTATTTGCTGGGCTCTAGCCGTTTTACTAAGTTGGCATCGGCCATAATTTCAGGCACGGTTTTATGAATATCGGCGAGAATTTTTTCAACGAGCGGATAGGCTTCTGGATGTACGCCGGACGCATCCAATGGGTTGTCACCGTTGCGAATGCGCAAGAAGCCTGCGCACTGCTCAAAGGCTTTATCGCCCAAACGCGGTACGGCTTTAAGCGCTTGCCGGTTCGCGAACGCACCATTGGTATCGCGGTGCGTTACCACGTTGGCAGCAACAGAAGCCGATAGGCCGGAAACCCGCGCCAATAGGGCGGCTGACGCGGTGTTCACGTCCACGCCCACGGCGTTCACGCAGTCTTCCACCACCGCATCGAGCGATCGTGCGAGCTGGCTTTGGTTTACATCATGCTGATATTGGCCGACGCCAATTGATTTTGGGTCAATCTTTACCAGCTCCGCCAACGGGTCTTGTAGGCGGCGCGCAATCGACACTGCGCCGCGCAAACTTACGTCCAGACCCGGTAGCTCTTTTGATGCAAATTCGGAGGCCGAATACACCGACGCACCGGCTTCGGACACCACAATTTTTGTCATCTTCAATTCTGGTGCAGCTTTGATAATGTCACCCGCCAGCTTGTCGGTTTCGCGGGAGGCTGTGCCGTTGCCGATGCTGATTAAATCGACGTTATGTTTTTTGCACAACAAGGTGAGCGTGTGCAATGCCCCTTCCCAATCGCGTCGCGGCTCGTGCGGGTAAACGGTGGAGGTGTCCAATACACGGCCTGTGGCGTCCACTACGGCCACCTTTACGCCTGTGCGGATGCCAGGGTCTAAGCCCAGCGTTGCACGCGGGCCTGCGGGGGCGGCCAGCAGTAAATCTTTTAAATTTTGCGCAAAAATATTGATCGCGGCAGCTTCGGCTTTTTCACGCAGCGCCGACATCAATTCTGTTTCTAAATGCAGCGATAATTTGATGCGCCACGTCCAACGAACGGCTTCACACAGCCATTTATCGGCAGCACGATTTTTAGGCGCTATGCCTGCATGACGGGCAATGGCTTCTTCGCATGGATTGAACGCCGCCGTGCTCGCGGGTTTTTCTTCCTCAGAATCAAGCCGTAAATTGATGCCCAAAAAGCCTTCATTGCGCCCACGAAAAATTGCTAACGCGCGGTGTGAAGGAATTGTTTTGAGCGTTTCTGAATACGAAAAATAGTCGGAATACTTAGCGGCTTCAGTTTCCTTACCCGCAATAATTTTTGCGTCCACCACGCCGTGGTCGTTTAAGTAGGCGCGTACCCAAGTCAACGTAGCGGTATGCTCGGCAAACCGCTCCATCAAAATTTGCTTCGCGCCATCAAGTGCTGCGCGTGCATCCGGCACGGCGGTGTCTTTCTCTTCAGTCTTCGGTGTGGTGCTAATGTAGGCCACAGCAACCTCTTCGGGCACCTGTGTTGGGTCAGCCAATAGCGCATCGGCCACGGGCTCCAGCCCCGCCTCTTTCGCGATCATCGCCTTGGTGCGACGCTTCTGTTTGTACGGTAAATACAAATCTTCCAACCGCGTTTTATCTTCCGCCGCCGCAATGCTCGCGCGCAACGCGTCCGTCATCTTGCCTTGGCTCTCAATGTTCTCAACAATAGCCGCACGCCGCTCTTCCAGCTCACGCAAATAACGCAACCGCTCATCTAATAACCGCAACTGAATATCGTCCAACCCCCCCGTAATTTCTTTCCGGTAGCGCGCAATAAAAGGCACCGAAGCGCCCTCATCTAACAAGGCAATTGCCGCAGCAATTTGCGCGGGCTTGGCCGCAACTTCAACGCTTAAACGAGCTTCAATGGAAGGCAACATAGATTTAATATTTTTGTAAGAGAAAAAGGAGGTGGGATTGTACGCGAAGAGGGCGCCAAAGGCATGGTGGCGTTAGGCGAAGTTAATCGAACGCTATGATCGATCTTTCTGATGTGCTCGTAGCGCACAATGTATTGAAAATAAAGGGCTGTAGGTGCCCTAAAATAGTGCATCTACAGCCTATATTCGCAAGCAGAAGGGCAGATTTCGCTAAATTAAACCCGCACTATGCGCCTGCGCATCCGCATGATAACTAGACCTAACCATCGGCCCTGAGGCCGCATGATTAAACCCCATCGCCACTGCCTCGCGCTCGAACATCGCGAATTCATCTGGGGTTACATAGCGCAGCACGGGAAGGTGGTGTTGGGACGGTTGTAGGTATTGGCCGATGGTGAGCATGTCGACGTTGTGGCTGCGTAGGTCGCGCATTACGTTCAAAATTTCTTCGTTGGTCTCACCCAAACCCACCATTAAGCCGCTTTTTGTTGGCACGTCGGGGTGTTGGGTTTTGAAGTCACTTAGTAGTTTTAACGAGTGAGCGTAGTCGGAACCAGGTCGGGCCTGCTTGTAGAGGCGCGGCACGGTTTCTAGGTTGTGATTCATGACGTCCGGCGGGGCGGCATTGAGGATGTCGATGGCGCGGTCTAGGCGGCCACGGAAGTCCGGCGTTAAAATTTCGATGCGGGTGGTGGGCGAAAGTTCGCGGACAGCGGCGATGCAATCAACAAAATGTTTAGCGCCACCGTCTCTTAAATCATCGCGATCAACACTAGTGATAACGACGTATTTTAGTTTTAGCTTGGCGATGGTTTCGGCCAAGTGGCGCGGTTCATCAGCATCTAGCGGCAGCGGGCGGCCGTGGCCGACGTCGCAAAACGGGCAGCGGCGGGTGCATAGATCGCCCATAATCATGAAGGTGGCTGTGCCCTTGCCGAAGCATTCGCCGATGTTGGGGCAGCTGGCTTCTTCGCACACGGTGTGCAATTTAGCGTCACGCAAAATTTCTTTTATCTCGTTAAAGCGGGTGCTAGTTGACGCCGCTTTTACGCGAATCCATTCGGGTTTTTTTAAGCGCTCGACGGGATTGGTGGGAATAATTTTGATAGGTATGCGTGCTACTTTATCTGCACTTTTTTCTTTAACGCCGGCTTCTGCCATGGTCTTTCCTTTAAACTTTTACAATTACAAAAACAAAATTTTATTAAGGTGTTGCGTTAGTTTTTCGCCCACCGCATCTACATTATCCCCGCTCGCGACAAAACCCGCAAAGTCGGTCATTTG
>JAYUOW010000173.1:0-13135 GCA_043760555.1 Betaproteobacteria bacterium | reverse complement strand
TCGCTGAAGGTTAAAAATGTGCCGGCGTAGGGCACCACGCCGCCGTGTAGCGCCATGCCGTTGCCGATGGCTGTCATGGCAAATTCACGTACGCCGTAATTCATGTAATTGCCCGCGTTGGCGGCGGTGATGGCTTTGGTGCCGCTCCAGTTGGTGAACACGGAGCCCGTTAGATCCGCTGAGCCGCCGAGCATTTCTGGCGTGACTTGCGCTAGTGCTTCTATGGCGTATTGGGATGATTTACGGGTAGCTACACCTTCGGCTTTTTCTTTGGTTTTGGCTAATAGGGCGGCAACAGTTTCGTCCCACGCTGCTGGTAATTTGCCTTCCATGCGGCGGGTAAATTCAGCGGCTAGTTCTGGGTATTGCTTGGAATAGGCCGTAAATAGGGCGTTCCAGCCGGTTTCTAGTTGTGCGCCACGGGGTTTTCCGTCCCATTGGGCGTATACGTCATCGGGAATAACGAATGGTGCGTGTGGCCAGCCGATGGCCTCCCTTGTTGCCGCAATTTCTTTGTCACCCAAAGCTGAGCCGTGTACTTTATCAGTGCCGCCCATATTGGGTGCGCCTTTGCCAATCACCGTTTTGCAGCAGATTAAGCTGGGTTTATCGGTGACTGATTTGGCTTCTTGAATTGCGGCATCGATGGCTGCAACATCGTGGCCATCTACATTGGGGATGACGTGCCAGCCGTAGCTTTGAAAACGCATGGGAGTGGAATCGGTAAACCAGCCTTCAACCTTACCGTCGATGGATATGCCGTTGTCGTCGTACATGGCGATGAGTTTGCCCAAACCGTGCGTGCCCGCGAGCGAACAGGCTTCGTGCGATATGCCTTCCATCAAGCAGCCATCACCCATAAATACGTAGGTGAAGTGATCGACAATGCTCATGCCGGGGCGGTTGAAGGTGCGCGCCATTTCACGCTCGGCCATTGCAAAGCCCACTGCATTTGCCAAGCCTTGGCCTAACGGACCCGTGGTGGTTTCAATGCCGGGGGTGACGCCTACTTCTGGGTGGCCGGGCGTTTTGGAATGAAGTTTGCGGAAGGCTTTAATGTCTTCCATGCTTAATGCATAGCCGCTTAAATGCAGCAGCGAATAAATTAGCATAGAGCCGTGGCCGTTAGACAAAATAAACCGGTCGCGATCAGCCCAATGCGGGTTTGCGGGGTTATGCCGCAAATGGCTACGCCACAGCACTTCGGCTATTTCGGCCATGCCCATTGGCATGCCGGGATGGCCGGAATTAGCGGCTTGTACGGCATCCATGGAGAGCGCACGGATGGCGTTGGATAGCGTGGATTGGGCGGATGGGGTGCTGGTGGCAGTGGTCATGGGATGTTCGCGATGGTGGAAAATTTGAAGGGTCGCCGAAAATAAGCGTCGTGTGAGGCTCAATCAGACCGATTGGTGCTGAAGAAATGCCTATAATTATAACTTGTAGCTTCAATTACCTGAGCGTTTAGGCCAAATTATGCGTGGTTTGCACGTAGTTGCTGATTTTTACGACGTACCAGAAAATCCGCTGATGACGGATGCTAATTTGCTGCGCGCGGCGTGCGTGAATGCCTGTGTGCAGGCGGGGCTGGCTGTGGTGGGTGAACGATTTCATCAGTTTTCTACCCTTGACGGCAGCGGGCAGGCAGGGGCGACGGGTGCGGTAATTTTAGCGGCGTCGCATTTGGCGATTCATACGTGGCCAGAGCGGGGGCAGGTGACGTTGGATATTTATTTGTGTGAATTTGAGCAGGGAAGCGTGGCACGCGCAGAGGCTGTATTCGCCCATATTACGGGGCTTTTGAGGCCCATGCGGGCAGAAACGCAGCGCTTAGAACGTGGTTGTTTTGAAGGTAAATTAGCATGAGAACTATCCGCGAGAAACGCGTATTTGAAAAAATTAACGCGGGTTCTGGTGCGTATTTTAGTGCTTACACCGTTATTGATGTGGAGCATTCTGAGCACCAGCTTATTGAGGTTTATGACACGCCAGAGCTAGGCAAGCTTTTGCGCATTGATAACTGCAATATGCTGGCCGAGCGCGATGCGTTTATTTACCATGAAGCAATCGTGCATCCAGCGGCAATTTGTGCCGCTAGCCCTAAAACTGCGCTGGTTTTGGGTGGTGGTGACGGCTGTGTGGCCGCTGAATTGCTTAAGCACAACACCATTACGCATGTAGATTTGGTGGAGCTTGATGCGGGTGTGGTCGCAATTTGTAAAGAGCATTTTTCGGATACGAATTTTAATGTGTTCGATAACCCAAAATTGGCGCTGCACATTACCGATGCATTGTTGTTTATGCAAACGAGTACCGCCAAATACGATTTAATTTGCTTGGATTTAACTGACCCTGATGCAGGAGCCGCACATTCGGCTAGTTTGTTTACGGGCGAATTTTTTGCACAGTGCAAGGCGGCGTTAAATGTTGGCGGGGCGTTGAGTTTGTTTGCGGGCTCTCCATTTGCACATGCGCAACGGTTTACCGAAACGGTTGGCGCACTGAAGGCGGGTTTTAAGTTTGCGCACCCTTATTTTGCGCACGTGCCTAGCTATGCGATGTTGTGTGGGTTTGTGGTGGCTTCCGATACGGTAGACATTGCGGCTTGTGACGCGGCAGCTGTTGATGCAACGTTGGCCGCACGGCACATTGCGCATCGAGGCTTTTATAATGGTGCCACGCATTCTGCGATGCTGGCGCAACCTGAATATATAAAACGCTTGCTAGGTGATTCCATAAAGGACAAACATGAGGATAAATCATGACGACGCAAAATAGAACGCGCAAATCAAGCGCAGCGGTACGGTTGGTGTTAATTGGCACGGCAGTGTCGGCAGTGGCAGCCGGTACCGGTTGCAGCAATAACGAGCGCCGCGATATTTACGCGAACCGCGATGCGTGTTTGTCTGATTGGGGCAATGAGCCGGCCGATTGCACGCCCACCGCGGCCACGGGAACTGGCACCACACACACGGGAGGCGGCACTTATTTTGGCCGCAGTTACAACCATATTCGTGGCGAAACGGGGCCACGGTCATCACGCGCGATTGGGTCGTCGGCCGTAGGCTCTGGTGGCGTGCGTTCAAGCTCTGGTTCGTCGATTAGCCGTGGCGGCTTCGGCTCGTCGGGTCGGTCGGCTTCGGGCTGAGTTTTACGATGAAACGGCAATCACATATTCCGCGTCCTGACTGGGCGCAAAAAATGGAAGCGCTGGGCTTTGGGTTTCATTCCATTGATGGCGTGTATTGGGACGAGCGGTTTAGCTATAAATTTGACGCGGCACAAATTGATTTATTGGATGATGCCACAGCAGAAATGCATCGCATGTGCGTAGCCGCTGCAGAGCGCGTGATCGCAGATAAGCGCTATGCGCAATTTGCGATTCCCGAGCATGCAATTGCCTTGATTGAAGACTCGTGGAGTGCAGACAGCCCCAGTTTATTTGGTCGCTTTGATCTATCGTGGGACGGCAGCATGCAGCGGGCTCGCGGGCCGAAGATGCTTGAATACAACGCCGATACGCCCACATCGCTCATCGAATCTAGCGTGGCGCAATGGCATTGGCTGCAGGATGTAATTTTGCCGCAGCAACCACACGCGGATCAATTTAATAGCATTCATGAAAAGCTCATTGCACGCTGGCGCGAGATTGGCACGCAGCTTGGCGTGTCGCAAATACACTTGGCCTGCGTGGGGGATTCGGAAGAAGATCTTGGCAATTTAGAATATTTGCGCGATACGGTCATGCAGGCTGGGCTTGATGCGCCGTTTGTTGATATTACTGAAATTGGTTGGTCGAGCACTGATAGACAGTTTGTAGATGCCCAAAATACGGGCATCTCCAGCCTATTTAAATTGTATCCGTGGGAATGGCTGGTGCGTGAAGCGTTTGGCCAATCTCTTGCCAATTGCAACACCACGTTTATTGAACCAGCTTGGAAAATGTTGCTAGCCAACAAAGCCATATTGCCGGTGCTGTGGGAAATGTATCCCGACCATCCGAATTTATTACCTGCTTATTTTGAGCCTGGGCGTATTGCGGGTGACTATGTTAAAAAGCCGTTGCTGTCGCGCGAGGGCGCGAATGTGTCGATAATAAAATCGTCGGGCGACATTCATATTCCGGGCGAATACGGTGCGGAAGGCTTTATTTATCAGGGTTTTCAAGCTTTGCCTGATGTGCGTGATGCGTATTGCGGCACGTCGTACACGTCAATTGGCAGCTGGATTATCGGCGATGAACCAGCAGGAATTGGCTTGCGCGAGGATGAATCTCTAGTGACTAAAAACACCAGTCGCTTTGTGCCGCATTATTTTGTTTGAACGGTTATTTATTTTAGGGAGTAGGCAATGAAATCTGGCGAAATGTTGGCTTCGTTTTCTGGCTTTGATGATTTTTTGATTTATTTCAGCATCGCGGTGGCATTGCTGCTGGTGTTTATTTTTATTTATGTGCGCATTACGCCATACAAAGAACTGGCGCTTATTCGTGAAGGCAATAATGCTGCGGCCATTAGTCTTGCGGGCACTATTTTTGGCATGGTGATTCCGGTTTCGCACGCGATAAAATTTAGCGTGGGCATTATCGATATGGCAATTTGGGCTGCCATTGCGCTAGTGGTGCAGCTGCTGGTGTATGTGATCGCACGCGTGACCCTGCCAGAAATTGCACGCGACATTCCAGCGGGAAAAACGGCGTCGGGCATATTTTTAGGCACCATTTCTTTAGCCGCTGGCGTGCTGAGCGCAGCGTGTATGAGCTATTGATGGTTGCGGCTTCTTAGATGGCACTGCCACGCTTTTATATTGGCAAGCTTGATTTCGATATGCCTGAAGATGCCCTAAATATGGGCATCTTCAGGCATGAAAATTTCCCCTTTGCGATTGAATTACCCGAAGCTGCGGCTGCGCATATGCGGGTTTTACGGCTTGAAGTTGGTGAAGCGATAACGCTGTTTGACGGTACAGGCGGCGAATTTATCGCTGAAATAGCTAACGTGGGCAAAAAGAGCGTTGGCGTTTCGATGCTGTCGCATCAAAGCATTGAACGCGAAAGCCCAGTGCGCGTGATCGTGGCGCAAGCGCTTGCGGTTGGCGACAAGATGGATTGGATTGTGCAAAAAGCCTGCGAGCTGGGTGCGGCGGAAATACTGCCGCTGCAAACTGAACGCTGTACCTTGCGCTTGAGTGGCGAGCGGGCGGATAAGCGGGTGGCACATTGGCAGCAAGTGGCGGTGGCGGCGTCTGAGCAGTGCGGGCGCAATCGGGTGGCGCGGGTGCAGGCAATTGGTGATTTTTCACGTTGGTTAGCAACGGTGGACGCGAGCGCTGCAAAGTATTTTGTGTTGCATCCGCAAGATGACAGTGCGACGTTTGTAGCCGCGCTTAAGGCCTTGCCGGACACTGTAAGCGTACCTATCTCAATTTATCTGCTAATTGGCCCAGAAGGTGGCTTCTCGCCTGCCGAAATGCAGGCAGCACAGGCAGCGGGTGTAGTTTCTGTGCGATTGGGTTCGCGGGTGTTGCGCACGGAAACGGCGGCGGCTGCGGCACTCGCGGTGATTGGCGCTGTGATCGGGGATTTGCAGTAGTTTTTTGGGGCTTCGCGTTAATTGCGACGCTCGACTGTTTTATGATGTGGCACCTTTGGTTTTTTAAGCCTTTTTTATTGAGTACCCATGAATAAACGCGACTCCCAAAAATTAGAAGATTTCGTAAAGTGGTTTCGCAGCGCGACGCCGTTTATTCATGAATTTGGCGGTCGCACGATTGTGATTGCGTTTGGCGGCGAAGTGCTCTCAGATGGCCTATTTGTGCAGCTTTCGCATGATATTAATGTATTGGTAAGCCTCGAAGTACGCGTGGTGCTGGTGCACGGCACGCGCCCGCAGGTGGAAGAACAATTGCATCAGCATGGCGTAACACCTTTGGTTGCTGGCGGGCGGCGCGTAACCGACGCAGCCGCGCTGCGCTGCGTGAAGGAAGCCAACGGCATCGTGCGCATGGAAATCGAAGCGTTGCTATCCACCGAGCTGGCTAATTCGCCGATGGCGGGCGCAGATATTCGGGTTGCGAGCGGAAATTTTATAACTGCTAAACCCTATGGCATTCACGATGGCGTGGATTTTAAACACACCGGCGTGGTGCGCAAAGTAGACGTGGAAGGTATTAACCGGCGCTTAGATGATGATGAAGTGGTGCTGCTGTCCCCCATTGGATTTTCACCCACGGGCGAGATTTTTAATTGCACGGTGGAAGACGTGGCCACATCAGCTGCGATTGCCTTGAAAGCCGACAAGCTGATATTTTTGACCGAATCCGATGGTGCAGTGGATGCACGCGATGAGGTGTTTTCGCAGCTGACGGCAACGGAAGCCGAGGCACTTCTAGTTAGTAACCCCTCACTATCTGAAGACACTCGGTTCTTCC
This sequence comes from Betaproteobacteria bacterium, assembly GCA_043760555.1. Classification (GTDB taxonomy): domain Bacteria; phylum Pseudomonadota; class Gammaproteobacteria; order Burkholderiales; family Usitatibacteraceae; genus JANMDR01. The sequence goes on along the minus strand of JAYUOW010000173.1, from coordinate 6,706 downwards.
TGCCCTGCGCCGTGCGCGCGGTGCGCGATGGTGTGAAACGTGCCCACCTAATTAGTCGTCACACCGACGGCGCATTGTTGATGGAGCTGTTTACCCATCACGGTATCGGCACGATGGTTGTTCGCGAAGCACCGGACAAAATGCGCGATGCCACGCTGACCGATGTGGATGCTATTTTGGCGATCATTGATCCTTTGGTACAGCAGGGCGTGCTCGTTAAGCGCGAGCGCCATTCGATTGAATCAGAAATCGCAGATTACGTGGTGCTGGAGCATGAGCAGGAAATTATCGGTTGCGCTGCCCTGCATCCGTTTGCGAACGAAAAGGCGGTGGAGCTGGCGTGTTTAGCGGTAAACCCGTTTTATCGCGACGGCGGCCGAGGCGAGCGGATTTTGGCGTATGCCGAACAGCGCGCCAAAGCAACTGGATTCGCGACGCTGTTCGTGTTGTCTACCCAAACCACGCAATGGTTTTCGGCGCGCGGCTTTGTAGAAGGCGACGTCGCGAGCCTGCCCGCAGCGCGACAAGCGCAATATAATTTTGCAAGAAAATCCAAGGTTTATACTAAGTTTTTGGGCTAATAGGAGAATGACATGGCAAGAATGATTCAGTGCGTAAAACTAAAACGCGAAGCAGAAGGATTAGATTTTCCACCCTACCCCGGTCCAATCGGTAAAAAGCTCTGGGAATCCGCATCAAAAGAAGCGTGGAAAGCGTGGCTTGAGCATCAAAAAATGCTGGTGAACGAAAACCGTTTGAACCTAGCCGATTTGAAAGCGCGGAAGTATTTGGAAGAGCAAATGCAGCGGCACTTTTTTGGCGATGGCGCCGATGCGGCGGTGGGGTTTGTACCGAAGGCGGAGTAGGATTAACGAAATTCGATTTCGTACGGTCAGGCAATATGGCTGAAGATGCCCGATTATAGGGACTCTTCAGGCCATCAAACTGCCCGCTAATGTGCAAAAAGCCCATCAATCTGATGGGCTTTTTGCTATTACTTTAGAGCTTCAAACCGCTGCCACAATTGCTTGCAGCCAACTATTTGATTTACTCGCCGCGTGCTTTTTCAAGCAACTTGGAAACTTTCCACGCCTTGGTTTTTGATACCGGACGGGTTTCTTCGATCAAAACGGTGTCGCCTGTTTTGAATTCGTTATTTTCTGAGTGTGCATGATATTTCTTAGAGCGACGTACTAGCTTACCTAGCACTGGATGCTTCACAGCGCGTTCTACTAGAACGGTGACTGTTTTGTCCATTTTGTCGCTTACAACTTTACCCGTCAATGTGCGCTTTAGCGAGACTTCTGCGGTAGCCGCTGTGGTAGCTTGGTTCATTTGGCTGCCCTCGCTTTTTCGTTCATGATGGTTTTAAGCTGTGCCACTTCGCGTTTTAGGCGAGGTGTTTCGCTGGTTTTATTTGCTTGCTGGGTAGCCAACTGCATGCGCAAGGAAAACTGCGCACGGCGTACTGCCAACAATTCTTTTTGGAGCTCGTCCGCAGACTTTGCTCGCATATCTTTTAGGTTCATCGTTATCTCCCGCTTTTAGCCCAGCTGACGCTGAACAAAGGTGGTTTTAATGGGCAACTTGGCAGAGGCTAGCGTGAAGGCTTCGCGCGCTAAATCTTCCGCAACGCCGTCCATTTCATACAAAATTTTGCCCGGCTGAATTTCGGCTACGTAGTATTCCGGCGAACCTTTACCATTACCCATCCGGACTTCGGCTGGCTTTTTGGAGATTGGCTTATCCGGGAAAATACGAATCCACACGCGTCCGCCACGCTTAATGTGACGGGTCATAGCCCGTCTAGCAGCTTCAATTTGACGTGCTGTTAAGCGTCCACGGCCGACCGCCTTCAAGCCATATTCGCCAAACGATACTTTCGCACCGCTTGTGGCTACGCCTTTATTGCGGCCTTTTTGTTCTTTACGGTATTTTCTTCTAGCTGGCTGTAGCATGTTTCACTCCCGCTTTGCGTGGTTTACGCTGTTCTGGCTCAACTGCTGGCGCTGCAACCGGTGTCTCGCCTTTAGCCAAGGTGTTACCCTTGTAGACCAATACCGTTACGCCAATGATGCCGTAAGTTGTTTTGGCTTCAGAGAAACCGAAATCAATATCAGCACGCAATGTATGCAATGGCACACGGCCTTCGCGATACCATTCTGTACGAGCAATTTCGGCACCGTTTAGACGGCCGGACGATGTAATTTTGATACCTTGTGCACCTAAGCGCATGGCATTTTGCATCGAACGCTTCATGGCGCGACGGAACATAACACGCTTTTCAAGCTGACCAGTAATATTGTCGGCGATCAATTGCGCGTCAGTTTCTGGCTTGCGTACTTCTTCGATATTGACGTGCACTGGCACGCCCATCAATTTGGTAAGGTCAACCCGTAAGTTTTCAATATCTTCACCTTTTTTGCCAATAACAATACCTGGGCGTGAGGAGTAAATAGTGATCTTTGCGTTTTTAGCTGGGCGCTCGATGATGATTTTCGATACAGATGCGCTTGCCAACTTCTTTTTCAAGTAAGTGCGGACTTTGATGTCCTGCGCCAACATGATTGGGAAGTTTTTGCTATTGGCATACCACTTCGACGACCAATTTTTGAGTACCGATAAGCGGAAGCCTATCGGATGGATTTTTTGTCCCATCGTAACTCCTTATTTGTCGTCGCCAACCGTCAAGAAGACGTGGCAAGTAGGTTTAACAATACGGTTGCCACGACCCTTAGCGCGCGCGGTAAACCGCTTAAGCACTGGACCCTTTTCAACCAGGATAGTCGATACTTTTAACTCATCAATATCTAAGCCGTGGTTATGCTCGGCGTTAGCGATGGCGGAATTTAGTACCTTCTTGATAATGTCTGCACCCTTCTTTGGGCTGAACGTAAGAATGTCCAGCGCCTTAGAAACCTGAATGCCACGGATTTGATCCGCGACCAAACGGCCTTTTTGTGCAGAGAGGCGTACGCCCCACAATTTTGCTGTTGTTTGCATGGTGACTCCTTATTTCTTGCCGGCTGCAGCGGCCTTCTTATCGGCTGGATGGCCTTTGAAGGTACGCGTCAGGGCGAATTCACCAAGCTTGTGACCAACCATATTTTCACTAACGTACACGGGAATATGTTGCTTACCGTTGTGAATTGCAATAGTCAGACCGACGAAGTCAGGCATGATTGTGGAACGACGAGACCAAGTTTTAATTGGACGTTTGTCTTTAGCAGCCGCAGCTGTTTCAATTTTTTTAAGCAGGTGCCCGTCGCAAAACGGGCCTTTTTTAATGGAACGTGTCATTTTCGATAGCCCCTATTATTTCGCTTTATGACGGCTGCGAACAATCATGTTCTGCGTCCGTTTATTTGTGCGCGTCTTCAAGCCTTTGGCTTTCTGACCCCAAGGAGAAACCGGATGACCACCACCGTTAGACCGGCCGCCGTGCGGATGATCTACTGGGTTCATACAGATACCCCGAACTGTTGGACGCCAACCACGCCACCGATTTGCACCGGCTTTGCCGATTACGCGTAGACCGTGTTCTTCGTTACCTACTTCGCCCAATGTGGCGCGGCAGTCAACGTGTACTTTACGAACTTCACCTGAGCGTAAACGCAATTGCGCGTGAATGCCCTCGCGAGCGAGCAACTGAACTGACGTACCAGCTGAGCGAGCAATTTGCGCGCCCTTAGCAGGTTGCAATTCTACGCAATGGATTGTGGAACCCACTGGAATATTGCGCAACGGCAAAGTATTACCGGCTTTGATCGGCGCTTCTGGACCCGACACCACTGTGGCACCAGCAGAAATACCTTTTGGCGCAATAATGTAGCGACGCTCACCATCCGAATAGCAGAGCAAAGCAATGTTTGCGCTACGGTTTGGATCGTATTCAAGACGCTCTACTTTAGCGATAATACCGTCCTTATCGTTCCGCTTGAAATCGATAATGCGATAGTGATGCTTATGGCCACCACCGTGGTGACGTGTGGTGATATGACCGTGCGTATTACGCCCTGCGCGCTGGAACTGAGGCTCCAACAATGCAGCAACTGGCTTGCCTTTATGTAGTTCTTTATTAACTACCTTGATCATACTGCGACGTCCAGGCGACGTCGGCTTAACTTTGACTAAGGCCATTATGCAGCTCCTTCTACGAAGCTAATGTCTGAATCACCCTTCAAGCACACGTATGCTTTTTTGATGTGATTGCGACGACCCGCAAAACGTCCATGACGCTTTTGCTTGCCTTTTTGGTTGACCATATTGACGCTAGCAACTTCAACTTTTTGGTCTTTGAATAACAACTCAACAGCGGCTTTAACTTCAGCCTTGGTTGCACTTGGGATTACTTCAAAAACTACTTGCTTGTTTTTCTCAGCGGCGATAGTCGCTTTTTCTGAGATTACGGGGCGCAAAACCACCGTCATTAAGCGTTCGGCGTTCATGCGAGCACCTCTTCAAACTGCTTGACGGCACCTTTGGTAAGGATGACGTTAGCAAAACGGATTAGGCTGACAGGATCAGCATACTTTGCTTCTACTACCATTACGTTTGGCAAGTTACGTGCCGAAAGGAATAGATTTGCATCGTCGCTATCGATGACGATTAGCACGTGTTCCATGCCCATCGACTTCAATTTTTCTGCCAACAGTTTAGTTTTTGGAGCGGCTAGCGTGAATTCTTCAACTACGCTTAAACGCTCGTCACGAACCAACTGGGACAAAATGGCCGCCATACCGGCGCGATACATTTTGCGGTTCAGCTTTTGGCTGAAATTTTCGTCAGGTGAGTTCGGGAAAATCTTACCGCCGCCACGCCATAGAGGCGAGGATGCCATACCGGCACGAGCACGACCCGTACCTTTTTGACGCCATGGCTTTTTGGTAGATTTTTGTACGTCGCTACGGCCTTTTTGCGCACGATTTCCGGCGCGGGCGTTTGCTTGGTACGCGGTAACGACTTGGTGAACAAGCGCTTCGCTGTAGTCACGACCGAACATATCGGCGGACGCGTTAACGGTTCCGTTTGCGGAGCCGTCAAGCTTAATAACTTTTAATTCCATTATTTAGCTCCCTTAGCAAGCGGTGCTTTAGCAGCTGGACGCACAACGATAGTGCCGTTTTTGTGCCCTGGTACTGCGCCTTTAATCAACAGCAACTGACGCGCAACGTCAATGCGCGCAACCTCTAACAACGGGATGGTGCGAGTGACCGCACCCAAATGACCCGCCATCCGCTTACCAGGAAATACACGGCCTGGATCTTGCGCCATACCGATAGAACCCGGTACGTTGTGCGATTTGGAGTTACCGTGAGAAGCGCGGTTTGAAGAGAAGTGATGGCGTTTAATTACGCCGGAAAAGCCTTTACCTTGTGTCACGCCAGTAACGTCAACCTTTTGACCGACTGAGAAAATCTCAACGGAAACGGTTTCGCCTACTTTCAATGCAGAAACTGCATCGGCGGTAAGAGTAAATTCTTTTAAAACTGAACCAGCTTCAACACCCGCTTTAGCGAAGTGTCCTGCTTGGGCCATAGCAACTCGGCTAGCACGGCGTACGCCGAATGCTAATTGAACGGCGGTGTAGCCATCCACGTCTGCTGATTTGATTTGCGTGATGCGGTTGTTTGACAGATCAAGCACGGTTACTGGAACGGATGTACCGTCTTCAGTAAATATGCGAGTCATGCCAACCTTCCGGCCAACGAGACCAAGACTCATAAAAATTTCCTTTTTAATTTGCCCGAACAAAATCAAGTTTGTTTGGGTTCTGACTGCAATTGGTCAGCTTGTGTTTATACTTCGGCACAGCTAAATTTAATACTACTTCCACTACCGCTATCTAAAACTTAACCGCTTACAGTTAGCTGCAAACATCGCGTTTTAGCTAGTTACTTCAAAAACGCCAATTAAATTGGCGCTTAGAAAGGCTAGAGGATTGCTAGTATAGCAATCCTCTATAAAAATTTCAATCACTCAATTTATTGCGGTTGAAACTTCACGACGAGATCATGAAGGGCCAACGCGTTTAACTGAATATTAAAGCTTGATTTCTACGTCTACACCAGCAGGTAGATCAAGCTTCATCAACGCATCTACTGTTTTGTCTGTTGGATCAATAATGTCCATCAAACGTAGGTGTGTGCGAATTTCAAACTGGTCACGCGAAGTTTTGTTCACGTGCGGTGAACGCAATACGTCAAAACGCTCGATGCGTGTTGGTAGCGGCACAGGTCCACGAACTACGGCACCGGTACGTTTCGCTGTCTCAACGATTTCGAGAGCGGATTGATCGATCAAGCGATAATCAAATGCTTTTAGGCGGATGCGAATTTTTTGTTTCGGCTGCGGTGCAGTTGCCATGATTGTTCCTTTTTTCCGGTGCTAGACCGGTCTTTACCGGCGGTGCAATTTGCGAATTGGATGCTTTGCTTTTTTATCAGCGCGTTTGAATAATCAAACGCGCTTCAAAATTCCCAAACTAACTTATTTCAATACTTTAGAAACCACACCAGCACCTACGGTACGGCCGCCTTCGCGAATCGCGAAGCGTAGCCCGTCTTCCATCGCGATTGGGGCGATTAACTGCACTACAATCTTGACGTTGTCGCCGGGCATGACCATTTCGGTACCTTCTGGTAGCTGTAGCGCGCCGGTTACGTCGGTGGTGCGGAAGTAGAACTGTGGACGGTAGCCGTTGAAG
>JAYUOW010000172.1:0-13292 GCA_043760555.1 Betaproteobacteria bacterium | reverse complement strand
CACCTGACACGGCAGTAAACTGCGCCATCGAGCGCGTTGGCGACGCTTGGGAAATCAAAATTGCCGATCAAGGCTACGGTATTTCGGAAGAAGATTTGCCTAAGCTTTTCGCCCGTTTCACCCGCCTAAAGCACGACGCGCAGCCCGACGAAGAAGGTATTGGCTTGGGGCTGGTGTTTGTTAAGACCGTTATTGTTTCACACCGTGGCGAAATAAGGGTGGAGAGCCGCGTATTTAGCCCGTCTTCAGCCATTGGTGAACATGGCACGACATTCATCGTGACCATGCCAGCGGCGGACGCGCAGTAAAAAAAACGGCCACCCAGCGAAGGTGGCCGTTTCTGCATCTATTGCCGTAATAGCTTAACCCAGAAACGGCAGTTGACCGCTTAAATTGCTCGGAGAAGCCTGAATTTACTGCCGTTTCGGGTATTCAACACCGTCACCAATTTGGTGAGAGCGCTACGGACGTGATTGCACGAATTTGCGGCTCCCTAGCGGCGTTGCTTCTCCTCGCAGGGTGAAGCCTGCATCGTCGTCGCGCCTTGCTAGAAAGCCGCAAATTCGCACACTCAGATCCGTCCAACTACCGTTTCTAGGTTTAAGCAAAGTTCTTCGCGGCAAAATCCCAATTGGCCAACGCCCAAAAGCCGCCTAAATAATTTGCGCGGCTGTTGCGATAGTCGATGTAGTAGGCATGTTCCCATACGTCGCAAGTAAGGAGCGCTACGTCCGACGTTGTCAAGGGCGTGGCGGCATTGGTGGTGTTGACGATGTCAACCGTGCCATCGGCTTTTTTAACGAGCCATGTCCAGCCGGAACCAAAGTTACCCAAGGCACTCTTGTTAAATGCCTCTTTAAACGCGTCAAAACTGCCGTATTTGGCATCAATTGCGGCGGCTAGTGCGCCAGTAGGCTTTGCACCCGTTGCTGGCGCCAAACTGTGCCAGTAAAAAGTATGGTTCCAAATTTGCGCTGCGTTGTTAAAAATGCCACCAGCGGATTTTTTAACGATTTCTTCCAAGCTTGAATTCTCAAACTCACCACCTTTGATGAGGTTATTTAAATTCGTCACGTAGGTTTGATGATGTTTGCCGTAGTGAAAATCAAGCGTTTCAGCTGAAACGTGGGGCGCTAGGGCATCTTTAGCATAGGGTAAGGCGGGTAGGGAATGTTCCATGATGTGCAGCTTTCTTTAACAGTTAAAAAAATCAAGACTAGAGATGATATTGGGCCGGTGAGCTAAAAATTCAAGCTAGGTTTCAACTTCGGCCATGCCCACGTATTTTACTCTTTCGATTAGCGTGGCCGCTTTTTCGTAACCGCGCGCAATCACGACCAATTTGCCCGCTACATCAATGGCTAAAAACGGAAAGCCATTTACGTGCAGTTCTTGCACGGCTAAAAAGTCATTGCGGGTCATTTGAAATAATGGCTCAGTCTGCCACGTTTGCAAAAACGCGCTGCCGTCGATGCCCAAGCTGGCCGCCACATCGGCAATCACGTAGCCTTGCGTCACGTCGCGCCCGTGCGCGTAAAACGCCATTTGCAGAGCGTGAAACATGTCTAGCGCGCGTGCAGCGATGGCCGGTTGATTGCTTTGGCGCACTGTCACCACGGCGCGACAAGCGGGTTCGGTGTTGTAAATAAAGTTGGGCGCATCGAGTGCTGCAGAATCGAATTTTAAGTTGTGTTCCGCGCAGGTTGCCGCCACCTGAGCCCAATAGCCTTTAGTTTGCGCACGCGTTTCTGCGGTGGACGGCGTTTGATTGTAAGCGCGTAAGCCGCCCGTAATAATTTCGGTGGTAGCGTCCGGATGCGCCGCGAGCAAGGCATTTAATTCCGGTGCAAAACCATAGCACCAAGAACACATGGGATCGGCAATATAGACAAATTTGAGCATAAAATTTTGCAATATAGATGCTTGAAGACGCCCTATTTTAGGGCGTCTTCAAGGTGTCGTTAAAGCAGCTTGATCTCGCGCAAACGCTGCTGCAAATAATCGTGAGCCGTAATTGGCTCCGGATACAAATTAGGATGATCGGCATCAATGCACGAGGGCAGGGTATCGATTAAACAATCAGCATTTGGGTGCAAGAAGAACGGAATCGAATAGCGCGGCTGACGGCGCTTTTCGCCTTCTGGATTCACTACCCGATGCGTCGTGGAGGGCAGTTTTTTATTGCTAAATCGCTGCAGCATGTCGCCGATCTTAACTACGATGGCGTCCCCGGTTGACGTAATCGGCACCCATTGCCCATCGCGCGCCAACACCTGCAAACCTTCGGCACTTGAGCCCACTAAAAGGGTGATTAAATTGATGTCCTCGTGCGCACCCGCACGGATGGACGAAGTGTTGCCCTCAGCAATTGGCGGGTAATGAATCGGCCGTAAAATGCTCGTGCCGTAATCCGTTTTGTGTAAGAAAAAATCGCGGGGAAGCCCTAAATACAAGGCTAAAGCCGATAATACCCGCGTGCCTAAATCATTCAATGCGTGAAACAGCGCATAGCCATCCTCACGTAAACGCGGCACTTCTGCAGGCCACAAGTTTGGCGGCAATACCGCTGCATATTTGGCATAACCGGGATCATCCGTGGCTTCTGGCCCCACGTGCCAAAATTCTTTTAAATCAGGAAATTTTGAATCCTTCGCCGTTTCAATGCCAAAGCCTGTATAACCACGTCGGCCGCCCGTTCCCGGTAGGTGATAGTGCATTTTAGTTTCCACGGGCAGCGCAAAAAAGGCTTTGTACGCCTCGTATGCTGCGTCAATCAATGCAGGGTCAATGCCGTGATGGCTAATGCCGCAAAAGCCGAATTCTTCGTAGGTTTCACCGAATTTTTTAACGAAAGCCGCTTCGTTGGTGCTAAATTCGCGAAAATCGTGAGTGGGAATAGCGTGAGTCATTTTAATTTCCAGAAAAAATCAAAGTCCGTTAATGTAGCGCATTCTGAGGTCAATCGTTATGCTAAGTCGGTCATCCGCAAGCACAAAACCCCGTGACCTTGCGCAACAGCCCAAAATTTGCGATAATCGAGGGCTTAGCTAATGATATTGCGTTAGCGAAGAAACCAGTCAAGCAGCAATGTTTGGCACCCTTGCCTTACCACCGTGCGCATGGCGGAAGGCTTTTCACCCCGTAAGTCGTTATTTTGACGGTAAAACGGGTCAATCCACAAGGAGATAATATGCGCCATTACGAAATAGTATTTATCGTGCATCCCGATCAAAGCGAGCAAGTGCCTGCAATGATCGAGCGTTACAAATCAATGGTTACTACCGGTGCCGGTAAAGTACACCGCCTAGAAGATTGGGGTCGTCGTCAGATGGCTTATCCAATCAACAAAATATTTAAAGCCCACTATGTGTGCATGAATATCGAAATCAACCAAACTACGTTGGATGAATTAGAGCATGCGTTTAAGTTTAACGATGCCGTGTTGCGTCATTTGACGGTGCAAAAAGATGCTGCTGATACAGCGCCTTCAGCCATGATGCGTGAAGAGCGTGCCAAGCCGGTTGATACAGACGTAAAAGTAGCAGCAAGCGCGCAGTAACATTGCGACTTTCTGAAACCTTTGCGTAATGAGATTGTTTTTGCAGGAACCGTAGTCCAGTGCGATGTTTTACGCCACACCCCGGCAGGCATACCCAGCATTAAGTTTAGCGTGCAACACGAATCCAAGCAGGCGATTCAGCTAAACGAGACAGAAGTACAAATACCGGTAAACGTGGAAATTGAAATAATCGCACTCGATGATTTAGCGCAGCAAATGGTTGAAACCCAACCTGGTGTGCAGGTAACTGTCAAAGGCTTCTTGAACCGAAAGCATCAAAAAAGCAGCGTGAATATTCTTCACGCCACACAAATTAAATTTAGTTAGGAACTCAATCATGCCTCGTCCCGCACCTCGCCGTGGTGGCAAGTTCGATAAGAACAAAAAAGACCAACGCAATCCAAATCGCGGCCTATTTCGCCGCAAAAAATTCTGTCGTTTCACCGCTGAAGGCATCAAAGAAGTCGATTACAAAGACATCGGCATTCTAAAAGACTTCGTGAACGAAAACGGCAAAATTATTCCCGCCCGTATCACTGGCACCAAAGCAAAATACCAGCGTCAGTTGGGTGTTGCTATTAAGCGCGCGCGTTTCTTAGCGTTGCTCCACTACACAGACTTGCACTAAGCGATAGGCTAGGAGAACACTATGCAAATTATTTTGATGGAAAAAGTAGTAAACCTCGGTGCCTTAGGCGACGTAGTAACCGTTAAAAACGGCTACGCCCGCAATTTTCTAATCCCGCAAGGCAAAGCAAAACGTGCCAACACAGCCAATAAAGCTGAGTTTGAAGCACGTCGCGCCGAGTTTGAAAAGAAAGCATTCGAAATTTTGGGTGCTGCTACTGCACGCGCCGCAAAACTCGAAGGCTATATGGTTCAAGTAACCCAAAAAGCCGGTGTAGATGGCCGCTTATTCGGTTCCGTAACCAACAACGACATCGCCGAAGCGCTAAACGCGCAAGGCTTCGATGTGAAAAAAGCCGAAGTGATGTTGCCAAATGGTCCGTTAAAAACCATTGGCGATTTCCCGCTAACGCTTACGCTGCACACAGACGTAAAAGCAACCATCACCGTTTCGGTATTGGGTGACCACGCTTAAGTTTTAAGAACGATATTGCCAGTAACGTCGGCAAAATAAAAACCGCTTATCGAGGAATTGATAAGCGGTTTTTTTATGGATTGTGCGACTAAAAACCCCGTGGTCGTACTCTTTCGATGCCGTGAAGATGCCTTATAATAGGGACTCTTCACGCCTTTATTGTGCACGGCAGCATTCGTGCCGGTTGAAGTGATGCGACGGCGGCCTGGTGGGGCTAGTCCATTTCTTCGTAGATGTGTGAGCGATGGTGAATTAAAAGCAAATTATTTTTTTGGTATTACGCGGACATTGTTAGATGAACTTCAAAAAACCATGCCAATGTTGGTGCGTTCAGTTTCTGCCGAGGCAGGTGCGCGTGGTGTTTTTGAAGTTCATTCTGCCGTCAAAGACGTTTCAAGCTAGAAACGGCAGTTGACCGCTATAGTCATGCTGAGAAGCCAGTTTTCATTGGTACTTCGAGATTTCTAAACCGTCACCCATTGGCTGAGAGCGCTACGCACGATTTTGAAGCTCCCTAGCGGCGTTGCTTCTCTTAGCAGGGTGAAGCTTGCGTCGTCGTCGCGCCTTGCTAAGAAGTCCCAAAATCGCACACTCACATGCGTTCTCACCTAATTTTAGGCCATTTTTCGCTACTTATGAATGAACTGGTTTTATGGGGGGGATTACCGGCGGGGCAGCCCACCAAATAGGCGGAGATTTTTAGTGGGCATTTACGGAAGATGTGCTTCCACTATTTCTCGTTCGACAACGCTACATCTAAAAACGTCCCGTACTGTCGGACGTAGCTTGGTCTGAGGTGGGCAGCGTCCTTATACATCGGCACGCCACGCTCATCGCTGCTGGGGCATGTGCTTGCATTGCATACCCAATCAAGCGGATTGATGACTTTTGCACCTGCGCTGATTGCCACTGTACGCAAGTCATCCTGAATCGGGCCGAAGCGCTCAATTATCGACTGTTTCGAAACGCCGCCTTCCCGAAACACGATAAATTGCGGAAAATTCTTAAACCCGCGATTTGCTAAGTAGCGGGGGTCTAGCTCCCCACTGATTGGGATATTTTGGATTAAAAATACCCGTTTATTGAGTTTTTTGAAGGCCTGTATATAATTTGAAAGGTTGATCAACGCATCCTTATAAAGCACCGAGCCGTGTCCGAAAGTGCCTACCAAAGCCGCACCGCCGCTAAGGTATTGGTTCCATTCAGCGCCAATTACAACGGTGGTGACTTCCGGATGTTCTGCCGCATAGGCAAGACCAGCCTCAACCAGCCCGCCGCAATGCGCTTTGTGCAAATACGGTGCATTAGGAATTGGCAAACAACCGCCCGCTGTGGCAAAAACAACACTGTTTGTAGTCGCCGCATTTTGCTTAATCAAGGCAACCGGCCTCGGAGCATATTGCTCTATGTTTGAATCGCCAATAAACAACGTGGTCTCGGCCAAACTAGATTTCGACACATAAAAATCACGCCCGCCATACTTTATCGTTTGCATGGACCCCGGATAATCCCATTCGCCCACCGCTTTGCTGATCGCATCAAATTTGCCGACGCGAAAGCCCAAGCCATCTTTGAGATAAATCAGCATACCGGCCCCGCCTACTAGCACCATCGTCACACTTAAGACTGCTGTTGTGTTTTTGAAAAAATGACCAAATCGCAATGGCTTTTCAATAAATTTGTATGTAAGCCAAGCCAGAACAATAGCCGCGACAATGGCTGCACCGCGGATGGGTCTGGCGGGGATATCGCCTTCTAAAATGCGTGCAAAGCTAAGTAATGGCCAGTGCCACAAGTAAAGCGGAAAGCTAATGAGGCCAAACCAGACCAAAAATTTGTTCGACAACACAACCCGATTTAGCCATGCGCCAGAGCCGGCCGCAATAACCAAAATCGCACCTAAGGTCGGCACCACAGCCCAATAACCTGGAAACGGATTGGATTTAGACATGAATAAAATGCCTCCGACTAGCAATGCCAGACCCAAAAAGGCTTGCACATTGGCGAGAGGTTGACCCGCAATGCGAACGAAGTGGCGATCAAGTGCAGCCCTAACCGATTCCCATTTGCGCGACGGGTTAAGTGCAACCCAAGCCAACAAACTACCGCACAGCAGTTCCCACGCACGGGTTTGCGGGGAGAAAAACGTGCCAGTCGGGTTGCTTTTTACACCGTACAAATTCAACCCAAACGAGACCGCAGCGACACAGAACATCAGCCAGAAAAGGCCAAACTTTAAGCGCCACGCGCCCCACACTAAGATGGGCCAAATGATATAAAACTGCTCTTCGATACCCAGGCTCCACAAATGCAGTAGGGGCTTGGTTTCCGCCACGTTATCAAAATAATTAACTTCATTTAAAAATAAAAAGTTAGAAATAAACGCGACCCCGCCGGCGGTGTGCTTGCCCAGTTGTTTGTATTCGTCGGGCAACAAAACTAGCCAACCAAAAGCTAAACAACTTAGTAAAACCACAAGCAAAGCTGGAAAAATGCGCTTAACACGGCGTGCGTAAAACTGGCTAAAGCTGAACGAATCAGTCTGAAGATTACGAAAAATAATTGTAGAAATCAAAAATCCAGAAATGACAAAAAAAATATCGACCCCAATAAAGCCACCCGGGAAGCGATACGGAGAAGCGTGAAATCCTACGACGGAAAGTACGGCGATTGCACGAAGGCCATCAATGTCAGCGCGATATTTTAGGTGCGCTAAATCGGTGCTAGAAGAGGTCATGGTAATTAGTGATGAGGTGGGCAGGACGCAATGAGCTGGCGGTGTGGGGGCAAAGGGGAAGGCAAACGAACCCCAACGCAAAAACTAAAAACTGTCGATATTTTAGCAGCTAACACCGCTTGAGCTGCCAAAGTCGTGACAATTTTTTGATGTTAACGGCGACCACATCGCCTCTCTGCCGGGGACGAGCCAAGCTTCCGCGCTTTTTTTGGGAGGTCGCGGTAGTTGGTGGATTCGCGCTTCGAAGACGCCCTAAATTAGGGCATCTTCAGCCATTCAGCAGGTCATGGCGGAATCCACACAAAAGTCTAATCCAATTTTTTTCACAGTTTACGCTTCGATATACAACGGTAATACGCCCTTAAGCTGTGACGGTGATATGCCAAACATTTCTTTGAATGCGGCACTTAGGTGTGCGGAGCTTGATAAACCTGCCGCCAAAGCCGCATGCGTTAAACTCGCCCCGCGCATCGCATGCCCCAGCGCAACACGGATTCGCGCCCAGAGTCTAAAGCGCCTAAACGTGAGGCCGGTACTTTCTTTGAATACGTGCTGAAAGCGGGAGGACGACAGTCCAATTTCTCGTGCCCAATCCTCGGCTGGCCGGTCATCGTGCGGGGCTGAAAGCAAGGCTCGGACTACTGAGGCAATCCGCGAGTCATTCTGGCGCCGAACAAAGCCAAACATTTCAGCCAAAAGTTCCTGATTATCGAACCAAGATTGAGTATCACGCGGCATACGCGTAAGCACGTCAATCAGCGCAACCTCATGCTTCAAATCAAAATGTAGCGTTTCACTCGGCTGTAAACACCGCGTTCGCAACGTCGCTAAATCATCGCTTAGCGCATCGATGTAGACGAACGCATGGTCGTCTGCATCAGTCTCGATAAGATGAAATTGATTCGGTTCAATCAGCACGCTGCGGCATTCGCGAAACCCTCGCGAGGGATCGCGGGCGTCAAGGGCAACGCGCATGGGGGATTGTAACGCCAGCGCCAGCACTGCGACCGCATTACGATGTGCTGGCAGGTGAAATCCCGGGCCGAGATAGACGGCACGTGCGCCCCAGCTCACCAATATTGCCCGCTTTACGCTCATTTAATTTTCCTCTCATAGCTCGTTTTTGAAAGCATAGCAAACATAGCATCGATACTATTCGAATCTTGTTGAAGTATCGGTGATTACACTTCTGCCTTGAACGTTACTGTGGCCTCAAGTCCCAAGCAAAACATGTCGTTATGTGCGAATGCTTTTGGTTCGCTCGGCGTGAAGCGGCACGTTCACGCGGCGAAGTGAAAAGGTTCGAAATTTTTAATGGGGTTCAATTATGTTTGTTAAATCGTGCTGGGTTGTATTGGCCTTAATTCATGTTCTACCTGCGTTGGCACTCTTCAAACCCTCGCTGCTGACGCAGTTGTACCAGTTGCAAGCTGGGTCGGTTGCTTATACTTTGTTGCAGCATCGAGCGGCCTTGTTTGTTGGCGTTTTCATCGCCTGCATTTGGGCGGTGTTCCAACCGAGATCGCGCCAACTTGCGGTGGTTATCGTGGCGGTCAGCATGATTGCTTTTCTAGTGTTGTACTTGCATAGCGGAATGCCGAGTAGTTTACGGATTATCGCTATTGTCGATTTGATTGGCCTCCCATTGTTAACGATAGCGGCATGGCAGGCTTTTCGCGGGGCAAGTGCATGATTACGACCTTGGGCATAATGTGCATAGGCATTGCTGCAGTAATGTATTTAGCGCTGGGCGTAATGGCATTAGCGGTACCGATGCAGCTGCAGCTGCAGCTGCTACGGGGCGTTGGGATTACTGTAGTAGGGCGCGCTGGTCGCAGTGAAATTCGCGCAGTATATGGCGGTTTTCCGCTCGCAGTGGTGACACTGGGCATGCCGGCAGGACGAATTTTTTCCGCACTGCTCGATCGTGGAATCGGCGAGTTGCCAATGGTTTTTACCGTAATAGAATTGATTAGGCTTCGCAGTTTTCTGTGGGTACTGCTGCTACATAACCATCGACGTAGTTCATGTGGATTCCTTTTATCGGTTAAGAATACCTTGGAGAAGCCCTATTATAGGGCGCCTCCAGCCCAATTAACCAGCAAACATCGCATCACATCGCTTTTGCATTTCTGCAAATGACACCACTTCGATAGGTGTGCTGATGTGCCATTTGTGGCCGAAGGGGTCAACAATTACGCCGACGCGCAGGCCGTAAAATTCGTCTTTTATCGGCATCGTTTGCGTGGCACCGGCGGCAATCGCGCGTGCCACGGTGGCATCTACATCGGGCACGTAGAGCGCGATGGTGACGGGGCTATCGCCGATGGTGATTGGGCTTTTTGCGCCCCAATCTAAGTTTTCTTCCGACAGCATAATTTTAGAATCACCCACTTGTAATTCCGCATGACCCACAGCGCCCATCATCATCAAGCGACCAAGCTCTTTGGCATCAAAAACCGCGGTGTAGAACGCGATGGCGGCTTCGGCGTTTTTAACCGTGAGATAGGGCATAACGCAGTGTTCACCTTGGGGAATGGGTAAAAATTTAGGCATGTTGAATCTCCTTTTGAATTGAAATATAGGGCAATACAATCAGCAACACAACGGCAGCGGCGGATCAATCTGATGCTACAGCGACGATTCTTTCACCATAGCAACCAACTGATCCAGTGCCGCGCTCCAACCCGCTTCAAAGCCCATCGCGGCATGTTGTTTGGCACCGGCTTCATCTGCGTGGATCACGGTGGCGGTGTAGCGCGTACCGTCTGCATGATCGGCTATTTCAATGATGGCGGTGAATTTAAAATCAACGCTCGCGTCTCCACAGGTCGGGCTTGGTGGGGCAGGTCTAAAGCCGGGAAGCAGGGCGTTAGTCCACGCCAATTTTTGCTCTGCAATCACTTCCAAATAGCAGCCGGTGTTGGAGAAGTTTTGTCCTTCTGGGCTTTGCATGGTGGTGCTAAACAAGCCGCCTGCACGCAGGTCAATTTCGCACGCGACGGTTTTCCACGGCAGTGGGCAAAACCACGGCATCAATAGCGCTGGCTTAGTCCACGCACGCCAGATGGCCGCTTTAGGAATGTCGACAATGCGGGTGAAGCTAAGGTCGAGCACGGTGTTGGGTAGCATGTTTATTTTCTCTTTTGTTGGTATGGGTAAGCCACATGGTAGCGCAATATTGTGTCGTCCACACTATAATTTTACCCATCTTTGCAAAATAACAATGCCTTGCAGACGCCCTATATTAGGGCATCTTCAAGGTATGACGTAACGAAAAATCGGCACATCGTGCCGCTGCAACCTACTGTGGCGGCGTGTCGCCTTGCACTCTTCCGCTTAGCAGTAAAAAGCAGCTGAGCGCACTTGCCACGCTGCAGATTGCCCACAGAATAAAAAAGCCAAGCGTGTATGTCGCTGTTCGGCTGAGGTGCATTGGGTGACCGAGCACAATTAGCTCAGTGGGGTCTATTAACGTGAAAATAATGCCCACGCCCATGCCTGCAGCAAGGAATGAAGGCCACAGCACCCACATTAGATTTTTAGCCATTAACGCGCCCCCATTATTTTAGACGCCCTAGCGCAATACTGCTTTCACCTGCGCGCCAGTCACCGGTTAGGCGCCATGAAAGCGCTTCGTCTTCCAATGTCATCGACCATCTTGTCGTGTTGATGCTCGGCATTGCAGCGGTGTAGCTGCCATCCGGCGTGCGCGCCAACAAGACTTCGCGATCAAATCCGGCGCGAGTAGGGTGGTGCAGCTTCAGCCGCAGCCGCTCGGCTTCGGGCGTTGCGCCGGCAAACGTAAGTTGCAGCCTGCCATCGGTAGTGAGATTTAAGCGCGCGGCAAAGCCGAGTTTTAATGCATTGGTATCGCGGGTGATGGTTTTGTTTATCGCTTTACCTTGTTTGTAATAGTCGTCGGCGACCAAACCATCCGCGCTGTCGATGGCGAGCCACAAGGTAATAAACCCCGCCACCACGACAATCGCAGGCCCTGCCATCAATAGCCACGGCCATCGTTGACGAAACCACGGGGGGGCGCTGCTGATATTATTGGTGTGCATGTTTGCTCCTTATTACTTAAAAAATATCGACTTCTCGTTTAGTGAATACAAGCCAGTTTTTACCTGCCCAACATCTTCAATTGGGTCGATATGAAACACGATTGCGGTTGATCCTTTGCGCGTGCTTTCTGCCGGGGCGCGTAGATGCAGGGTAATCATTTGGGTGGTGACCGGCGCGATGTGGATGGGTAACGTTATCCCGCCGGTTGCTAAACCATCTATGCCGGTGGCTGTAATGGTTAGGGTTTGCGGTGCTTCTTTGGTGTTCATAATCTGCAGGCGATACACGTTTTCGATAAGTCCGCCCGCTACTTCACGTGACAGCACCGAGCGATCACGAATGATGTCTACCTTTAGTGGTGCGCGCAAATATAGGCCAAGCCCCGTCGCAATAATAATGCCCCAAAGTAGAATGGAATAGATCATCACACGTGGACGAAACACGCGCTGAATCATCTGCGCCCAACCAAGCTTTTGACTCACGCCGTTTTGTGATGCGTAGCGAATTAATCCCGGCGCATAACCCATTTTGTCCATTACCTGATTGCAACCGTCGATGCAGGCCGTGCAGCCAATGCACTCGTACTGTAGCCCCTTACGAATATCAATCCCAGTTGGACAAACTTGCACGCAT
This sequence comes from Betaproteobacteria bacterium, assembly GCA_043760555.1. GTDB lineage: Bacteria > Pseudomonadota > Gammaproteobacteria > Burkholderiales > Usitatibacteraceae > JANMDR01. The sequence goes on along the minus strand of JAYUOW010000172.1, from coordinate 1,193 downwards.
ATTTGGCAGTCAACGCACGCCCCTAAGCCAAGTGCTGTTGGATCCGCTTTTTTCGAACGTGCGCCGCGTGGTTCTCCTCTTGCTTCGTCATAGGCCACCACCAACGTATCGGCATCAATCATCACACCCTGAAAGCGTGCGTAGGGGCACATATATTTGCATACTTGCTCGCGCAGCCAACCCGCGTTGCCGTAGGTAGCCAGACCGTAGAACAAGAGCCAGAAACCTTCCCAAGGGCTTAGCGACCACGTACTTAGCTCGCGCATAAGCTCATGAATAGGGGTAAAGTAGCCTACGAAGGTAAAGCCAGTCCAAAATGAAATCGCCAGCCATACGCCGTGTTTGGCTGATTTTAAAGCCACTTTGCGTGGCGATAATTTTGCCGCGTCTAGGCGCATTTGCTGAACGCGGTCGCCCTCAATTTTGCGTTCAACCCATAAAAATATTTCGGTGTACACCGTTTGCGGGCAGGCATAGCCGCACCACAGTCGTCCTGCTACTGCGGTAAATAAAAACAATGAAAACGCCGCAATCAGCAGCAATAGCGTTAAATAAATAAAATCTTGCGGCCAAAAAACGATGCCGAAAATATAAAACTTACGCGCACTCAAATCAAAAAGCACCGCCTGCCGATCATTCCAGACGAGCCACGGTGATAAGTAAAATACCAGTTGCGTGATAAACACCATCGCCCAGCGCCATTTTGCAAACCAACCACTAGCGGCGCGTGGGTATATTTTTTTACGCACTTCAAAAAGATGCTGCTCCTGTTCAGAATCCGTTGCGGTTTGAACATAAATTGGGATGACTTTAGAATTGCTAGCCATTATTTAGGCGCTGCGACAGCCGCAACTTTAGCTGCCGGCACGCCACCGCCAAGGCTGTATACATACGCCGCAAGTAGCCTAATTTTAGCGGGGTCAAGGTTGTCTTTAAACGCAGGCATGGCGCTTAATCCAGTTGTTGATTGGTTCATGCCGCGACCAATGCGAATGGTGGTGGATATTTCTTCCACGCTGCTACTTGTTAGCCAAATATCGTCCGTTAAATTAGGCGCGCCAATTTGCTGATTGCCGCGTCCGTCGACACCGTGGCACGCGCCGCATATCGCAAACTTCGGTTTAGCCGCAAGTGCTAATGCCGCGTCGTGCTTCAGTCCTGATAACGAGCGAACATATTCCGCCATTTCTTTA
>JAYUOW010000171.1:0-13323 GCA_043760555.1 Betaproteobacteria bacterium | reverse complement strand
AGCAGAACCTTCAAAACGCCCTGAATACGCCACGCTCCGACCATCGGCCGAAATAGCGGGTGTTAATTCTTCGCCCGCGTGCGTGGTGAGACGCTGCGCGCTACCGCCGGTAAGCGGCACCTTCCATAAATCGCCTTCGGCCACGAATACTAAAGTGTCGGACGATATGGCGGGCTGGCGGAAATAGCCGAGGGTTTGGGCGTGAGCTGTGGCCACGCCGATGGTTATGGTGAAGGCACAAATGAGAGCGGAAGAAATTTTTGGCATAATCGGAAGGTGGCGTAAAGTTTAGGTTTACCTACAAGAAATGTCGAGTCAGATAGCTGTTAAGTATGCCAGCATAATGCGTGGTGGCACATAAACGTTGGAGCTGTAGTTTCTTGCGATGCACTATCTGTAGCCCAGTTTGAGCGTTTTTGCGAAAGCTAGGTCGGTGCTTGAAAATTGACGGTGCCAACATGTAATCACCGACCCAGCTGTCGCAAAAGGCGCGAGAGCTGGGCTACAGGTTTTCTCGCTAAATTGATGTAGAGATGATTTGGAAATTGAATAACAATAGAGAAATTAAAATACTGAGGATTTGCCATGAGCACTAAACTCAAAAGCCGCATCCTTGAAGCTGCGCACGAAACCGCGACTGACTTGCACCGCTTAGGCTTCATTGATAAACGCAAAATGCAAAAATTTGATCTGCTCTGCATGGCACCTATCCCTGCGTACGATAGTGAAAAAATACGTGCGCTGCGCGAGAGCTTGAATTTGAGTCAAGCCGTGTTGGCATCCGTGCTGAACACAAGTGTGTCGACCATTCGGCAATGGGAAGTTGGGGATAAGCATCCCAGTGGCCCGTCGCTAAAGCTGCTTGATTTGCTCAAGCGCAAGGGCTTGGACGGCGTGCTTTAAGGTCGCAGGTTATAGGCTGAAGACGCCCTATATTGGGGCGTCTTCAGGCATTCGAACGTGCGCTAAACATTAAATCTAAAGTGCATCACATCGCCATCTTTAACAATGTATTCCTTACCTTCAACGCGCATTTTTCCGGTTTCTTTGGCCTTAGCTTCTCCACCTAGCGCTACATAATCATCGTAGGCAATCACTTCCGCGCGAATAAAGCCGCGTTCAAAATCGGTGTGAATTACGCCTGCGGCTTGTGGGGCGGTGGAGCCTTTGCGTACTGTCCACGCGCGTACTTCTTTCACCCCTGCCGTGAAGTAAGTTTCTAGGCCCAATAGCGTGTAGGCCGCCCGAATTAGGCGGTCTAGGCCGGGTTCGGTCATGCCGATGTCGGCTAGAAAAATATCTTTGTCTTCTTGTTCAAGGTCAGCAATTTCAGCTTCAATTTTTGCGCAAATGGATACGACTGGCGCACCTTCTTTTGCAGCGTGGGCTTTGACTAAATTGAGTAGCGGATTATTTTCAAAGCCGCCTTCGATCACGTTGGCTACATACAAAACTGGCTTGGCCGTGATGAAGCAATAGGGCTTGATGATGGCCAATTGATCGGCATCTAGCCCCATCGAGCGCACGGGATTGCCTTGGTCTAGGTGCTTTAACATCGGCTCTAAAATGGCGACCAATTTAATGGCATCCTTATCGCCAGCACGCGAATTTTTTTGCGCTTTGTGCAGCGCTTTTTCAGCCGTTGCCATATCAGCTAGGGCTAACTCGGTGTCAATCACTGCGATGTCGGAGAGCGGATCAACTTTGCCCGCCACGTGAATTACGTTAGGGTCGTCAAAGCAGCGCACCACGTGCGAGATGGCATCGGTTTCGCGGATGGTGGCCAAAAATTGATTGCCTAGCCCTTCGCCTTTTGATGCACCCGCCACTAAGCCTGCAATGTCTACGAACTCAACAATAGCGCATTGCACTTTTTGCGGCTTGACGATGGCGGCTAATTTATCCATGCGCGGATCGGGCACTTCCACAATACCGATGTTTGGCTCGATGGTGCAAAACGGATAGTTTTCAGCAGCTATCCCAGCCTTCGTGAGCGCGTTAAATAAGGTGGATTTGCCTACGTTGGGTAAGCCTACGATTCCGCATTTCATGGTGTTGCCTTTTTGATAAGTGATTCGGTATTGGGTGTTGGTTCTGTTGTTTCTGTCGCGATTGGTTTGGGTGGCTGCGGTGGCCTAGGTGGCTTCGGTGGTTTTGGTGCCTGCGGCTTGGTGTGCAGTTTGAGCATGGCGGCTTCAAGATCGCCTCTGGCCATGATTTCCCATACATCAATGCTGCGGTGCATGGCGTCTTCAATGGCGCGGGCGTCGGCCGTACCGGGGCGCTGTAGCACGTAGTCAACTACTTCAATGTGTGCGCCACCAGCACCACCATCGGCCTTCACCAGTGCGCGCGGATGGCCGATGCCTAGGCGCAAGCGCCAGTAGTCGCGGGTGCCTAAGTGGGCGTCAATGTCTTTTAAACCGTTGTGGCCGCCGTGACTGCCGCCTAGCTTTAGTTTTGCGTCCCCTGCGGGTAAGTCCAGCTCGTCGTGCACGACTAAAATTTGCGCGGGTTCGATGCGATAAAACTTGGCTAATGCGCCCACGGCTAGGCCTGAGCGGTTCATAAATGTAGATGGCTTTAGTAGCCAAATTATTGGCGCGGATGTTGATTTAGCAACATGACCAGAAAACTTTGAGTCAGCTCGAAACGCCCCATTTACGCGGCTCGCCAGCTGGTCTACCCACCAAAATCCGGCATTGTGGCGGGTGTCTTCATATTGACTGCCGGGGTTACCGAGGCCGACGACTAAGCTGATGGGTTGTGAAGGCATTGAATAAAGCGCTGAGGAGTAAACAAAAATGCCCGCCAAAAATCTTCGGCGTCAGTAAAGAAAAATGCCCGCCAAAAATCTTCGGCGGGCAGGTAGAAATCAATATTGCCGAGACTAGGGAAAAATTATTTTTTCTTCGCCTTGTCTTCTTTCTTCTCCTCTTCCTTCACCTTTTGGTTCGACGCTGGTACATCAGCGGCGGCCACAACGGGTGAGCCTTCTACTTCAGTCAATGCACCACGCGGGATGATGATGGTGGCAACTACCAAATTTTCGCCGCGATGCACAGCAGACTCAACACCTTTAGGCAGCTTCAAGTCGGCGACGTGAATAGAGTGGCCGGAGGCTAAGGTTGTTAAATCTACTTCGATAAATTCCGGCAAGTCTTTCGGCAAGCAGGCAATATCGAGCTCGTTTAGCACGTGCGATACAATGCCGCCAGACTGCTTCACGCCTGGGGATTTATCGGCGTTGATGAAGTGCAAAGGCACCTTCATGTGCATTTTTTTGTTTTCGTCTACACGCTGGAAGTCTAGGTGCAAAACGCGGTTTTTAAACGGGTGCATTTGTACGTCACGCAACAAGGCGCGTTCTGATTTGCCGTCGATGTGCAGATCAAGAATCGACGCATGGAAAGCTTCATTGCGCAGCTTGTGGAAAATGTCGTTATGTAGCAGCTCAATTAGCGCTGCATCTTTACCAGCACCGTACAAAATGCCCGGTACTTTATCCGCGTGACGTAGGCGGCGGCTCGCACCAGTGCCTTGAACGCTGCGGGTTGTTGCTTGGATTGCTATTGTCATGATTGATACTCCAAATTAAACCATTCGCGACCAAATGGTTTGTTACAAAAATGAGCGAGGTTAAGCGCTCATCTACCTAAAACTTAAATCGTAAAACTTAAATCGTAAAACTTAATCTGTAAACAAGGAACTTACTGAATCACCTTCAGAAATGCGGCGCAATGTTTCTGCTAACAATTCAGCCGTGCTAATTTGCCTAATTTTTGGGCAGGCTTCAGCAGCTTCGCTGAGCGGAATCGTGTCAGTCACTACCAGCTCATCAATCACCGATGCATTCAAGCGGTCAATGGCAGGCCCCGATAATACTGGATGCGTACAGTAGGCAATCACCTTAGCTGCACCACGTTCTTTTAGCGCCCGCGCAGCTTCGGTAAGCGTGCCTGCGGTGTCCACAATGTCGTCCATAATCAAGCAGGTACGGCCAGAAACATCACCAATAATATTCATCACCATCGACACATTGGCTCTAGGCCGACGTTTGTCGATAATGGCTAATTCGGCATCAAGCTGCTTGGCAATCGCGCGGGCGCGCACCACACCGCCTACGTCGGGTGACACCACAATTAGGTTTGGGTAATCGTGCTTCCACACGTCGCCCAACAAAATCGGCGTGGCGTAAATATTATCGACCGGAATATCAAAAAAACCTTGAATTTGATCTGCGTGCAAGTCCATCGTCAATACGCGATCAATGCCTGCACCGGTGAGCATATTGGCCACTACTTTTGCGGTGATGGCTACGCGCGCATTACGCGGGCGACGGTCTTGTCGGGCATAGCCAAAATAGGGGATGGCAGCGGTGATACGGGCGGCGGACGAGCGCTTTAAGGCATCGGCCATCACCATAATTTCCATCAAATTATCGTTGGTGGGCGCGCAGGTGGACTGCAAAATACACACATCTTTGCCGCGCACGTTTTCGAGAATTTCGACGCTTACTTCGCCATCGCTAAATTTTGCAACTTTGGCGCGGCCAAGCTGGGTGCCTAGACGTTTGGCGACGTCGCGTGCAAGCTTTAAGTTGGCGTTTCCGGCAAATACGGTGATGTTATCTAGCGCCATGGTTTGGAATTAGTGCGAAATAAAATCGGATTTGATTCGGAATGAAGGGAGGTTTTACGCTGTTCCGATAATTTCGGCAGTAGCATCAAGTCGGACGATTTTTGCACACACCGCTTAGGGGACGTGCAAACTCAACTTAATGCGGAAATAGTTGGCTGGGGCGGGAGGGATCGAACCTACGAATGCCGGAATCAAAATCCGGTGCCTTACCACTTGGCGACGCCCCAACTGAGGGATGCTACAAATTACAAGTACAACAAAGACTACAAGGCACTACGAGGAAACGATTTTACTACAAAAGTTTTTGCGCGCGATAAACTTATTGCACCAGACGCACTTACTTTTTCTTGCCACTGCTGCTGTGCTAACAACGCCTGCGCCACATCAGTAAAGGCGGCAAAAATACATGCGCCTGAACCTGTCATGCGCGCCGGAAATGCGCTTGTTGCCGCACTTACCTCCTGCAACTGCGCAAGGGCTTCCGCCACTTCTGCAAACTTGCTTAGCACTACACTTTGCATATCGTTTTTAAAGCCCGCTAAATCAGCGGCGGAAAAACTTAATTTACGAAGTAAGACTAGTTCTTTTTTAGCGTTCTTGACGTTACCGTCCATAAGCGCAGAAAAGTCTAATATTGTGAGGGTTTTCGTGCTTCTTGTCAATTCGGGCGCTGCAAAAATCGCTGGAGTAGGCACATGCGCGTCCGGTTTTACCACTAAATACGCGAAATTTGGCAGTTTTACTGGCTGTAATCGCTCGCCCACGCCTTGCGCGAAGGCATTTTCGCCAAAAATAAAAAAAGGCACATCTGCACCAAGTTTTAGGCCAATTTCGGCCAAAACCGCATCGGCGTATTGAAAGCCCCACAAATTATTGAGTGTTTTTAGCGTGGTGGCTGCGTCAGAACTCCCGCCACCCAAGCCGCCGCCCATGGGGATTTTTTTCTCTACGCTAATTTTTACGCCGCACATCGCGGCATTTGCCATTCCGTCAGCCAGCGCGCGCTGGCGTAACGCGTGTGCTGCGCGAATAATTAAATCTTGCGGTTCTGGCACGTTTTCAATGTCGTTTGTGCGGGTAATAATGCCGCTCTCATTGGTTTGAAAGTGCAGGGTATCGCATAGATCAATCAGCGTAAAAACGCTTTCTAGCAAGTGATAGCCGTCGACGCGGCGGCCAACAATGTGCAGGAATAAATTCAGTTTTGCGGGGGCAAGTGCGGTGATGACGCCATTCATTTTAAGTTTTTCCAACCATCAACAAATAGCTTTATGGTGATGTCGCCAGACCGTGCCACCACCCGTTGCGCGATTGTTTGGCCGTCCAGCACTTGCGTGGTTTCGGCACTCACTTGCCAATCTGCATCGTCGATTTTTAAGGTAACCATGTCGCCATTCGGTGGCAGTCCGATGAGTTGTATCCAGTCGATAATACGTTCTACGTTAATCGCCACGCCGAGTGCTTGCGCCAATAAGGCATCCACGGTTTCAGCGCGCGCGTCTGGCGCTAAATCGCCTCGCGATAAAATGGCCGCTTCGCCCGAAGACTGTCTAATCTTGGCCACCTGCACGCCTAGCGGGCCGGTGATGTTTAGCGTTTGTGCACTCGCAGATTTTATCCACACCAAGTTTGCGGCATCAATTTTTTGCCCTTGGCGAACGCTCAAGCGCGCCTCTAGGCGAAAGGCTTGCGCGCGCGTGGCGTTAACTTCCATAATGGGCGTAGAGTTGATCGTTGCACAAGCGCTTAGGGTGCTGGCGACAACAGCCCATGCAACGCAATAACGGAGCATGTTACTCAATTGGTGAGTTTGGCATATTTAGCAATAACTGCCAGCAACGCTTCATTTTGCGGGTGTTCTTTTAGCGCTGCAGCCCATATTTTACGGGCTTCTTCAGGTTGTTTGTTGACCCAAAGCGCTTCACCTAAATGCGCTGCAATTTCGCCGTCGGTTCGTTTTTTGTAGGCGCGCTGCAGGGTTTCTACTGCGGCTGTAATTTGCCCAGTTTTAAATTGCAGCCAACCCAAGCTGTCGATAATAAAAGAATCTTCGGGGCTTAGCTTGATTGCGATGTCAATGAGTTCCTGAGCTTCGGCGTAACGCGTGGTGTGCTCGGTAAGCATATAGCCCAAGGCATTGTGTGCTTGCGCGTGATCTGGCTGCAGGCGAATCACCTTGCGCAAATCGGCTTCGGCAATATCCAATTTGTTTAATTTTTCAGCCAGCATCGACCGATCATAAAGTAGCTCAACAGAATCTGGTGTTTTACCAATAGCATTGGAAAGCCACGTAAATGAACGATCTAGCTGCTTTTCATCGCGCAACAACTGCGCCATTGCCAGCACTAAACTGGTGCGCTCTTCTGGGTTTTCTATGCTGCCATCAAGTAGCTTTTGCAAATGCGCTTCGCCTGCGGCCAAGCCACTCGTTTTGCTGAGCAACTTCGCAACGCGCGCTTGCGCTGGTAAAAAATAATTACCCTTACCCACCAATTGGTAGCTCGCAATTGCGTTGGCGATTTCTTTTTTGCCTTCTTGCGCTGCGCCTAAATTAAAGTAGGCAGGTGATTTTTCGGCGATTGCTGGTTCCACGCTAAGCACGCGCTGCAACATAGTTTCGGCATCGGCAAAGTCTTCCATCTCTAGCGATACGATCGCTGCTGCATAAGCCGGTTCGGCGTTATTGGGCGCGTCTTTCATCGCTTGTTGAAACGCCTGCCGAGCAGATAAATAGGCCTTTGCGCCCACGTGTACGCGCCCCAACATCATTTGCACGTCCACACGTTCGCTCGATATTTTTGTATCGGTTTTTAGATATTCACTAAGCTGGGCGGCGGCCTCATCTTCGCGCTTATCTTCCAGCAAAATCCGCGCATGCAGCATGACGGCGTGCGATTGCTCTGGCCAATCTTTGTTCATGGCGCGCGCGCGCGCAATGCGCGTTAGGGCTTCTGGTAACTCATTTGCCAATAAGTGCGCGTGCGCGATGGCGTATTGCGCTTCCGGTGATTTTTCGTAAGGTGCAGCCAGTGTTTGCACCGCTTTTGACACGGCCGTTTTGTCATTAAATCGCTCCATTAGCCCGACCATGTGCATCAGCAAAAGCGGCGCGCGACGCGGTTCAGCAAGCAATTTGGCAAAGCCTTCGGTACTGGTTTCTAGCGTGGCGGGCACGTTGGGTCGGCTACCGGCAAGCACCAACACGGCTTGGCGCGCTAGGGCTGAGGATCGGTCTAGCTCAAGCCACAGCAGGGCGTTATCAAGGGCTGCTGCGGTATCGCGTTGCTTAAATGCCACCTCCATGGCGCGCCGCGCCAATCGGGCATCTTGCTTGGTTTTAGCAAGCTTCGATAAGGTGACTAATGCAGTAAGCTCGTCCCCACGCTGAAGGGCAATTTCTGATAATAAATATTGGTACAAAAAATTGGCTTGTTCCTCACCAGCGCGAGGGGCGGGCGCTGCACGCTTTGCCGGGCTCCAAGTTGGTGGGCTTGGTGTAACCGCTTGTACCGTGGCTGCGGATGCGCTAAATGCAAAACATCCGGCTAAAAGCGTGGAGAGCAACCCAGCCTGATGACGAATAATAAAAACAGATTTTTTTTGCATAGATGTGAACCAAAAGACCATCGAAAATGAAAACAGAAAACGCAGCGATGCGCGGGTAAACAGCAGTATTTTAGCTATTATTGAAGGCGCAAACAGTTAAGCATCAACCAATCCTATTTATTAATTTTCATTAAGCAACAATATGCCCGAACTACCCGAAGTTGAAACCACGCGCTTAGGTTTGCTGCCCCATGTTGCTGGGCGGAAAATTATCGCGGTGACGGTGCGTGATTATCGCCTGCGCTGGCCTATTCCAGCCGATATTGCTGGCACGATTGAAGGTAAAACAGTTGTCGATATTACGCGGCGAGGCAAGTATTTATTGTTTGCGTTGGATGGCGGATTTTTACTCTCGCACCTCGGCATGTCGGGCACCTTGCGTGCGTACGCTGCGGGCGCAATACCAGCCGTTGCCAAGCACGATCACGTAGATATTTTGCTTAGCGATGGCACGCTGCTGCGCTATGCTGATCCACGGCGATTTGGGGCGCTGCTGTGGATCGCGGGTGTGCAGTTAAACCATCCCCTGCTGGATAGTTTGGGGCCGGAGCCTTTAAGCGATACGGCCTTTACTGGTGATTATTTGTATGAAAAAAGCCGCCATAAAATCCAGAGTATTAAGCAATTTATTATGGATGGCCATGTGGTGGTGGGCGTGGGCAATATTTACGCGTCAGAATCGTTGTTTCGCGCTGGCATTCATCCGGCACGCCAAGCTGGGAGGGTATCGCGCGCCCGGTATGCGCGTTTGGCGGCAGTTATTTGCGAGACCTTGCGCGATGCCTTGGCAGCAGGTGGATCGTCGTTGCGCGACTATGTCGGCGCGGACGGCAAAGATGGTTATTTTCAAATTAACGCCTTTGCCTACGGGCGTGAGGGAGAGCCATGCCGCGTTTGTAGCGCACCCATTTTGCATCTGCGCCAAGGTCAACGCGCGACGTTTTTTTGCAAAATCTGCCAAAAATAGCGGCTGAAATTCAGCGAAGATGTGAAACTTCGCAAACTGGAAAGCCACTTATCTAGTACGATAGTAAAACTTAAGCGGTAATGCATACCGCAAAACATTGCGAAAACTCTTATAAATGCCGCTCTCGTCGCCCTATGAACACAAAAACTAAACCGCAGGTGTCACAGCTTACCGAACGTCTTGCTGCATTGCAGTCGTGGCGTTACGTCCATCAGGCGCAAATAGAAGCGGTGCGCGGGCTGTTTAAAACGCTGCAAATCAATACATTGGAATCAGAATCCGCCTTCACCAAGCTTGAAAGTTTGGTGGTGCGTGAGCGGGTGAGCATTGCGTTTTTAGGCAATATCGCCAGCGGTAAATCGGAACTGATTAACGCCCTATTTTTTACCGATACCGGCAGGCGCTTGATGCCGTCAGGCTTGGGTCGTACTACAGCTTGCATTACTGAACTACGCTTTGATCGTGAGCGCCAAACTGGGGTGCGCTTACTGCCAATTGAAACCCGTGAAAGCGCGCATACGTTAGCGCAATTGCGCAGCATGCCGTCTGAGTGGCGCACTTTTCCGTTTGAGGCGGATAAAACCGAATCGGTTATGCGCGCGTTGGCCGCTATTTCTGAAACCAAGCGCGTGTCTCTTGAAACAGCGGTGGCACTGGGCTTGCACAGCAGCGGCGTGGTGAAGCCGGGGCGCACGGAAGATGAGCAATCGTTAGTTGATGTGCCGCGTTGGCGCTACGCGATCGTTAATTTTCCGCACGCATTGCTCGACGCTGGTTTGGTGGTGATCGATACACCAGCCGTTGCTACGTTGCGTTCTGAATCTGAATTTGTACGCGACCGTTTGCCTGCGCTAGATGCAGCTGTGTTAGTGCTAGACGCCAATGAGGGTGCAACTAAAACGGATGTAGAAACATGGCGCGACGTGCTCAACACCGGAAAGTCGCCTCGCGAACAAGCTATTGCGCGCAGCGGTAAAATGAACGACGGCGTCGACGCGGCCGCAGCGGCATCCAACCAAACCAAACTCATCGCGCTTAATCGGATTGATGAAATTGATTTAGGCGTTGAAGCGCAAAGCAGCCCCAGCATTTTTCTGCGGCAGCTCGACCAACGTGTGCACGCAGTAGCTGAATTGTTGCATGCGGATCCAATGTCCGTAATTGCCGTATCGGCCAAGCTGGGTTTGCTCGGACGCTTAACGAGCGAGCCTGATAAATCTGCGCGCAGCCGCTTGTATCAGCTAGAGCGCGCCATTGCGCAAACTTTGCCCGATGGCCGCCAAGCGGGAGTCAGTACTATCGTTGCAGACGCCCTATTGACGGAGCTTAACGCGATAAAAGACAATTTAAATAATGATCATGTAGCGGGCATGGAAAAGCTAAAAATGCTTAGCCAGCTGCGCCAGAAAAACGAAGTCATGTTAAGCCAGCTAACCAGCCAAGCTGGTGCCAAGCAAGACAAATTAGATGCGCTTTCAAAAGCGCTAAGGGCATCAAAAGGACTGCATAGCAGCATTTGCGATGAGATGTCGGGGATGGTGCATCCAACGGCAATTAAGCTTGAATTAGACGGTTTAAAAGCACAAATGCGCCAAATATCGCGACCGATGCAAGCCAACTTAGCAATGACGAAATTTTTCCCACACTTAAATACGCGCATCGGCACATTGCAAAGTAAAGTTGATGAGCTGTACAACTTGTTTTTAGAAATGCGCCCAAAAATTTCGCGCGAGCTGTTGGTGACTGGCGTCGATGGCGTGGTTGATATTGTGCCGTTTCCAATCGCGCGGTTTCACGCGGAGCTAGTGAATTTGCGCAATGAAGCCGATATTTTATTGCGGCAAGAAGACAAGCGCAGCGAAGCGATAAAAGAGAAAGAATTTAATACTGCGGTAGGTGATCGCGTGCAAAAAATGTTTGACATTGCTAACCGTGAATCGCAAGTGTGGGCAAAAAGCCTGTTTTCAGAGCTTGAAAAACCAGTGGAATTTGCCCGTAAACAAATGCTTGCACGGGTTGAAAATATCGACAAAATGAACGGTGCGGAGATTGACCTAGCTGAAAGTATTTCTAGCTTACAAGCAAGTATGGACGCCACAAAAAGCCGACGTAAATCGCTGGACGATGTGCTTGAATCTGTGACGCGGCAATTAGGCCTAAACGCTTAATTTACGGGCATCTACAGGCGCTTTCAACAAGGAAATTAATGCCGCACTTCGGTTTGCGCCGCCTTCTTAAACTGCACCAAAGCCACAAACTTCGCATGCAACGCGTCCTTCGATTCCACAAAATCTGGGTGTAAGGGAATGCAGTCAACAGGACACACTTCACGACACTGCGGCGTATCAAAATGCCCGACGCATTCGGTGCACTTAGACGGATTAATTTCGTAAATCTCGACACCCTGATAAATGGCGTCGTTCGGGCATTCAGGCTCGCACACGTCGCAATTTATACACTGATCGGTAATCATTAACGCCATGATTGACTAGCTTGCCTTGGTGATTTTAGCTTTGAGTGCCACAGCGGTAAGTGGGTGCACAAAATCATCCACATTGCCACCCAAATTCGCGATTTCGCGGACGATGGTGGCAGAAATAAACATATATTTATCGCTCGGCGTGAGAAACATGGTTTCAACACCGGGGTTCAGCTTGCGGTTCATACCCGCCATTTGAAATTCATACTCAAAATCAGACACCGCCCGCAGGCCGCGCAAAATCACGTTCGCTTCCTGTGCCCGTAAAAAGTCTGAGAGCAAGCCGCTAAAACTCACCACTTTTACGTTGTGGTAGATACCTAAAATTTGTTTTGCTAACACCAAGCGCTCATCGAGGGTAAAAAACGGTCGCTTCGATTCGCTATGCGCCACCGCCACAATTACTTCGCCAAACAGCTTTGACGCCCGCGCAACCAAGTCTTCATGGCCTTTGGTGAGGGGGTCAAACGTACCGGGATAGACAGCTCTTATCATGATGAGGGCGCAATCAAAAAATTATTTTAATGATAGTAACGCAAAATGCACAACGCCCGCGCGGGATGATTTTTCTATTTTCCACAGCCCGGCCTCACCCACCAGCGCATCTGGCAAGGCACTTGCCCATTCTACATACACCCGCGCGTAAGGGTTTAGCAATGCAGGCAGAGCGGCAAGCGTTGGTTCAAGCAAATTACTAGCAAAAGGTGGATCAATAAACACCACATCAAACTTTACCGCTTGGGTTTTTAGTCTATTTAAATTCGGCAGCGCATCGCCCCGCAATAGCTGACAATTCGTCGCTTCTAGTAGGTCGCGATTATGCTCAAGAGCCGCGTAAACAGGCGCGCTCGCATCCATCATCGTCACTAATTTAGCGCCCCGTGAAGCCGCTTCAAAACCCAAGGCACCGCTGCCTGAAAATACATCTAAACAGCATTGGCCATGCAAGGTTTGCCCCAGCCAATTAAATAGCGTTTCGCGTACTCGATCACCCGTGGGGCGCAGGCCGATTGCCGTCGGAAAAGTTAAAACGCGGCTGCGCCATTGGCCACCGATGATGCGAATGCGATTGTTAATAGTCGCTTTTTTCGGAGTTATTGGGGATTTCTTATTCATCGCGCAATCAGCAAGATTTAAGACGCCGTGAGTTGAATAGCTTAAAATGCGCGAAGTGTACCGCAATCGTTGCCAATTGTTCAGTTTAAGACTTAGAAAGCACTCCGTTTTGTTTAATATTTTCAAATCAAAAAAACCACCAGAAACGCCAGCCACGCCAGCCACGCCAGTTTTGCGCGAGGCGCTGTCAACTGAACCCGTGCTTCAGCCACTTCCTCAACCTGCCGCGCGCCAAGTAAACCTAGACGCACCAAGCTGGTTTTCACGCTTAAAATCTGGCTTAAGTAAGACCCGAGAAGTCCTAAATACGGACGTCACCGAGCTTTTCTCTAGCTACGGTCAAATTGATGATGCGCTCTACGAATCACTTGAAACCACACTGCTCACAGCGGATGTGGGTATTGCGGCTACCCAATCACTGCTTGAAAATTTAAAGCGGGTAGCCAAAGAAAAAAAGCTGAGCGACCCTTTGCTGCTGCAGGAAGAATTCAATATTCTGCTCGTCAATTTGCTG
>JAYUOW010000170.1:0-39009 GCA_043760555.1 Betaproteobacteria bacterium | reverse complement strand
GAGTCCGGGTGTCGGCACCAGTCTTTTATTTTCCCTCTGTTTAAGATTTACCCTAGCTGCGCGGCTTGCCTTCGCACCACAGATATGCTGCTGAAGACCCTTTATTTACGGGCATTTTCAGGCATTGCCATTGTAGAAACCCGTATTGTGGGCATCTTCGAGCATCTCTTTCCAGCGCTAAACAGTGCTGATCGAGCATTTAATAGCTCACTTGACGGTACACTATTGGTTACGGCAGCCGCCGTGCTGTCCGTGTTTCCCGTCAATTCAATTTCTACAGATTATCTATGCCAACATTTATTGGTCTAATTAGTTTAGCGCGCCTTTTTAGCTTGTTGATTTGGGTGGCGGCGGTCTACGCCACAAGCTCTAACGCCCCTATTTACGCGGCTTCCCAGCCTAATCAAGCGACTACTCCGCACGTAAAGGCGGAGCTGATCGCACTTGAATCGGCAATTGTGCCGGGTAAGCCAATTACCGTTTCGTTGCGCTTAGAAATTATTGCGCACTGGCACACTTATTGGAAAAATCCGGGTGATTCAGGGTTGCCCACAAAAATTAAATGGACGCTACCGGATGGTTTGGTGGCCAAACCTATTGAGTGGGCGGCGCCGCAACGGTTGCCGTTGGGCCCGCTTACTAACTTTGGTTATGACGGCACAGTAGATCATATCGTGCGAATTGAAACGCCCTCGAGTTTGGTCGTAGGCAGCACCGCAACGTTGAAAGCTTCGGCATCTTGGCTGGTTTGTAAGGATGTTTGCATACCGGAAGAAGCCGAACTCACGCTTTCGTTGCCGGTTGCAGCAAATTCAGCCACCAAGCCGGCAATCCAAGCGCAATTTGATACCGCCTTTGCGCGAATACCCAAACCGAATTCAAACTGGCGGGCTTCGGCAAAAATTGATGGCAATATCCTGCAGCTAACGCTAAATTCAGCGACTGTGTTGAGTAAACTGCCGACCGATGTTTTTTTCTACCCTGATCTCGAAGAGCTAATCTTAAACGCTGCGCCGCAAAAACAGACGGCCACTGTGAATAGCTTAGCGCTCGAAATACCGCTCGCCACGCCCGTCAATGCAGACGCAACCAGTATCACGGGTACGCTCGTTACTAACGCGGGTTTGGGCGGCGAAGCTAACGCGTCAGCTATGCTGCTAACAGCTCCCTTAACACGCGCCAACGCCACATCTGCCGTCTCAGCAAACCCAGCCAGTGCTGCGCCAGCAGCTTCAAATACCACCACCCTAACCCTCCTATCTACCCTATTTTCGGCCTTCTTGGGCGGATTGATATTAAATTTAATGCCTTGTGTGTTCCCAGTTTTAGGCATCAAAGTGATGGGGTTTTTGCAACATGCGCAAGCGTCATCACGCCTCATGCGCGCGCAGGGTTGGGCATTTTTAGCGGGGGTTTTGGCGTCATTTTGGATATTGGCCGGCATTTTGGTCGCGGTGACCGCGACTGGATCGGCCTTGGGATGGGGCTTTCAGTTACAATCGCCGCTGTTTGTGCTGTTTTTGGCGGGCTTGTTTGTGCTGTTGGCGCTCAACTTAGCGGGTGTTTTTGAAATTGGTTTAGGGCTACAAACAGCGGCAGGTTCAGTCAATATTGACACCTCATCGGGCGCGCAGCGCAAAATACTGTCAGCAGCATTTGTATCGGGTGTGTTAGCCACCATCGTCGCCACACCTTGCACAGCGCCCTTCATGGGTGCAGCCCTTGGTTTCACCATTGGCGCGCCTGCGTACGTGGTGTTCTTGGTGCTCACTGCCGTTGCAATCGGCATGGCGTTACCGGTGGTGATGCTGTCTTGGTTCCCGCAGTGGCTCAAAGCGCTACCGCGCCCTGGGGCATGGATGGAAAATCTAAAGCAAGCCATGGCGTTTCCATTGTTTGCGACGGTGGCGTGGCTGGTTTGGGTGCTGGGTTCGCAGCTTGATAATGATGCGGTATTTTGGACGCTTATTGGCTTAGTGATGCTGGCCATCGCTGCATGGGTGTTTGGGCGCTTGCAGGCGCGCAAACCGTTGCTGGCCGTAGTTATTGCTAGCGCGTTTGCCGTAACTGGCGGCTATTTGGCTTGGCCAAATGCCGTGGATAACACAGCAAGCAATAGCATTAAAGCAGGCGACTGGGAGCCCTACAACAAAGCTAAGATTGACGCACACCTTGCCTCGGGAAGCCCCGTATTTATTGACTTTACAGCCACTTGGTGTATCAGCTGTCAGGTGAATAAAAAAGTGGCGTTAACCACTGCAGAGGTAGAAGCCGCCTTCAGACAAAACAACGTAGTACGCATTAAAGCCGATTGGACGAAACGCGATCCAGAAATTACCGCAGCACTAGCAAGCTTTGGTCGTAACGGTGTGCCGCTGTATGTTTATTATCCAAAGGGCGTTGGCGGCAAACCTAGCGGCGCACCGATTATTTTGCCGGAAGTGTTAACGCCGGGGACGGTGCTGGATGTTTTGAATGGGGCGAAGTAGTTATTGCTTCGGTGCGGTGGCTGATTCGGGGCTGGCTCCAACCGTATTTGTCCACGGACCTAATTGCCGCCGGAACGCATCGCTAATCGCTCGCGTTTCATTGCTGTCATTCAGGATGTAGGGCGTGACTAGCATGACCAGCTCGGTTCGAGACTTGTTATTGCTGTTGTTACCAAACAACCGGCCAAACACAGGAATATCTTTAACAAAAGGGACGCCTTTGTTGGTGGTAGAAAAACTCTCATCTACTAAACCGCCCATCACGTAAGTTTCGCCGTGACGCAGCGTCATTTTAGTCTCAATATTTTTAGTGGTGAATATAGGAGAATTACCAACACCACTTTCGGTTTCGACAACATTACTCACTTCTTGGCTAATTTCTAGCTCAACAGAGTCTGCCGAATGTATGACTGGTTTCACAGTGACCAAAGTACCGGTGTTACGGTACTGCACGGTTTGATTTTGGATCAAGCCGGTTGTGCCGCCCGTATTGGTAGTTGTCAGTTGACTTGTAACAACTGGCACTTCTTTACCAGATCTAAATTTACCAGTCTCACCATTGCGCACAAAAACCAGCGGGCTTGATCTTACTGTGGCGCGATTATCGGTCGCTAACGCCGAAAGCACAGCGCGCGGCCCGCCAAAATTATCAAATTGGCTGAACACAAATCCAGCAACTAAATTGCCTAAATTTTGATATTGCCGCGTAGCGATGCCTTTTTCATTGGCGGATTTATAGATCAAATCCACACCGGTGAGTAGCTTGTCACTCACCGTTACTTCTGCCACGGTAACTTCAATCATCACCTGCCGAGTCACTTGGTCTAATTCCCTGACGATCCGAATAATGTCGCCATAGTCTTCACCCGTAGATTGAAACAACAGCGTATTGCTCGACTTATCTACTGTTACACCATCGTTTCTGGAAGGCGCTGGTGTGGATGTTGCGCCGGTTGTGGCTGGTGCGGGAGCCACAGCCGACGCGGACGCCGCAGGCGCACGCGCGCCACCCAATAATTGCGAAAGCGTTTCGGCCAAACGACTGGCATCGGTGTTTTTTACTTGATAGCTAAAATACTTTCTGCCCACCGACTTTTCAGCCGGTTTATCCAGTGTTTTTGCCCACTCAATAATATGGTTTGTAATGTCTTTGGATTGCGCAAAAACTACTATGGTGTTCACACCCGAAATAGGCAAAAGAGTAATCGGAAATTGCACCGCCGAACCGGGCACTGCGGGGCCAACAGCGTAACCCTCTGTGATCAAAATTTCCGTTAATTTTTTAGCAAGCTCTTCAGCCGACCAAACTTGCGGAGAAATGCGCACTGAATTGCGGCCTTTCATCATCGGTTGATCCAGCATTTGGATAATTTCTACCGCAGCCGCCACGTCGTCACTTACCCCCGCCAACATTAGCGCGGCTCGCGAAAGATCCGATGTTACTTTTACTTTGTCAGGAATTAAGGCCGTGAGATATTGGGTAATTTCGCGTTGACTCACCGCTTGTAACTCCACTATTTGAAACACGGGTCGCAGCGGCATCGGCGTGTCGGGTAACGATCGGCCCCGGCGTATTTCAGGCAAAACACCAGTGGCTGCGGTTTCTTTCACGATCCGCGTAAGCCCGCCAAAATCAAGTACCGCGATACCATAACTTTTTAACAACAAGCGTACGGAATTTTCAGCAGCCGTCGCTGTCATTGGTTTACCGCTGCGCAGCGTAACAAGCTCTTTGCTGGCCATGACCACGGGGTCAATATTGATGTTGCGCTTAAGCATATTGGCGTAAACGGTTTGGATAAACGCCGGAAGCGGTAGGTTTTCAAAGTTGAAGGTGACGTCGGCCGCTTCGTTAGTTGCTACCGGTACTGGCACTGCTGGTTGCAAATTTTTTGGCACGAATTCTGGGGGTAATGGGGGCGTGGCCGAGATTTGCAGACCAGTTCGCGAAGCGGCAACCAACGCTAATGCGGCGTCTGCCTCGGCTTTATTGGTCGGCGCAACCGCGCGTGGTGCTGTAACTAATGGCTCAGGAATAATACCTACGGGATGCGTACAACCGCCAAGCAGTATTAGCCCCGTCGCACAACAAAGCGATATGACCTTAAGGCTCAAAGGCTTCATCGTCACCATCGCGCTAGGCGCAGGCGTTACGAGTTTTGGCTGATTTGCATGAGCAGAGATATTTAAAACCATTTTAGTTTTGACCACAGAATTTGAACACAATAAGAACAATTAAAAATTTGTCTACCTGCCGCAGAGTATTGATTTTACTTACCAAACCACCGGTATCGCTTGTTCCGGTAACGGCAAAAACCGCTTCTTACCTTCAATATAAACACAAATGCCGGTATTGCGCACTTCCGCTATCTTGGTGCCATCAGGTAAGGCATCACCAGGCTTTAGTGTTAGCAGACGGTCTGGACCTTGCAATACCAGCACCTGCTTCACACCGTTCGTGCTGGCCACACCGGTTAAGCGCCAAGTGTTGTAGGTGGTGTCGGGTGTAGCAGGTGCGAATTGCCCGCCCCACAAATTACTGGCCGACAATATTGCCGCTTGCAAAGGCAAGTTCGGTGCGGGTGCGCCGCGCGGCACTACCCATTCGTCAACAGCATTTAACGCAGGCTTGGCAATGGGGGCTTGTGGTGCAAAGTAAATGATGGCGGCAGCGCCTATCCCTGCCGCCCAAAGCCAGGTACGCACAACAGATGTTACCTTCATTTGGCGATCACTCCTGCTGCATTCTGGCCGCCAATCGGTGGCAATGATGGTGGCGGGGGCGCAATAGCTTTCGGCACTTTGGCACGCAGCACGTAGGCAATCAAGTCAGCCTCCACCAAGGGCGCTGGTAAACCCCTTACGGTAATGGAATCCACGACAAAACTTGGTTTACGTTCAGCCCGATCTTTGGCTAGCTTTTCAAGCCAAGCGTAAAACTCAACTTGCTTAAATTCAAACTGTACTTTAGCGCGCACCACCATTACTTCAGGCGTACTTCCGCCGCTGCCACTGGCTTTAGTTTCAATTACATTTGCGACGTTTAATAACCTCGGGGTGATGCGGGCTTGAGCCAAACTTTTAGCCACTTGATCACTAATCAAAGCCTGCGCAAGCCCAGCGCTTTCTTCCCGCCATAGCAATCCTTGGGCGTCGATAACTGCGTCTTTTGCAGCCAATGCGCGCGCAGACCAATCAGCTTCTTTTGCCACAGCTTCAGCGCGCTGTCGCTGCACCTGAGCGGTTTTCAACTGCCCACCTGCAGCTTTCACCGCGTCTTGCAATGCCAACACACCGTATAACCACAGCCCTGCAAGTAGCAAATAAACACCTAAGCGGAGACCAAGCTTTTCTTTCAGCTCGTCGCGCGCTAGCGCAAACGCGCCGCCACCTCCGCTTGACGCTTTGGCGTTGCTTTGCGGCTGCACGGACGTGAGTGCGAGGCTCATAGTTTGTGTAAGATTAAAAAGGTAAGCATAGAAGTAATTATTTCTTAATCTGCGTTGGCATGACGGTGTTAACAACTGACGGCGCGGAGGACGCAATGACCGAAGGTGGCGCAATATTGGTTAGCGGCGCGACATTCGCAGTGATGATCCATCTATTTGACTCAACGCTAATCTGCACACTTTTTAAGCGATCGCCAGCTTCCAACGCTTTTATCAACGTGGTCGCTGATGGCGGCGTGTTTATTACGACGACTAGACGCAGTTTAGCGTCACGCACTTCAAATTCTTGTATTTGAAAAGTACCACTTTTAGCTGTGCCGTTAACGCGTTCGGCAATTTCAGTTAACACCGTGGAAGTGTCGGGCGCCATGAACATACCGTGTAAATTCACGGCGTAAGCAGCCTGTTCTAAAGCCGCATTTCTGGCATCAAATATTGCAGCAGCTTGACGCTGTGCATCGGCCGCAAGCACCGATTCAGTCGTGGCTGCACGGCGCAGCGTCCACCAGCTATTGGCGTACCAAATTGTCGGTACCGCAAGCAAAAAGGCGGCAAACGCAACACTCAGTATTTCCGCAGTCGATAATCCATTGCTAGCACTATCTCCACTCAGCGCCAAGCTGAACCCATTTGGCTTCGGGCGCCACGCAGCTGGCGCGGGTACAGGCATTTGCGCCACGCGATTATCGGTTTCAAAACCGGCGCTCCGCTGAAAATTTTGCCACTGCGCAGCGTCTGGGGGCGTTGCCCACCAACGGCTGTGGCGCAACACACCCCGCTCCCAAACTTGCGCCTCAAACCCTGCTGCATCGCTACCAAGCACCCGTAATCCGTTGTCAAGCCCCGCCTGTAGGGCGTTTTCAGGCACTACGCGTGGGGCAGCACCGCTTTCAAGCAAGTTGATGCCTTGCGCGGTTTGGGCAATTTCAACGCTATCTCGATCCCATGCGGTAATCCACGCGCAAACTTGCCCGCCATTCGTCGGCATCATTACTTGGGCGCGGTAGTCAGATACCGCAAAGGGCGCCCACGCCAAGGTTTCTAAGCGCAACGCTTCAGGGATTTTCTTTTCCGGTACACCGTTTAGGGCAACAAACTTTAGCCGCAACAAGCTGCGACCGACTATCCAATAAGCATTCCGCACGCCACCCGTAGATTGGCTAGGCGCAACAACGCCCGACTTACCGTGCTGGTAGTGCTTTCGAATATCAAAATTAGCGGTACTAAAAAATTTCATTTAATGAATCAGAAAAAAATCTACAAATACAGGTGCTTGGCTTAACTTACAGCTAGCCACTGGTGCGGACTAAATCGATAGGAAATTCTCGAGGACGGCTAACTTCAGCAGGTTCGACCGCAACATCACTAGGTAGTTTCGCGGGCAAATCTGTTAACCGTTTTTGCCGATGGCAATCCAGCGTTCGCGCAGGATGCACAATGCTCGCGCTTTGCAGATGCAAGGTGCATTTTAACAGGAACGGCAGCGTTGCCCGGTCAAATTGCAAACGCCACTCACGTGACGGAAACAGCGCAACGGTATCAAAATCAGTTTTGGCGCGCAAAAACGGCAGCAAATTATCGGCCAGCGCAATTTCGCCGCGTTGTCGGGCGACTAAAAACGCATCAATGCTCTTCGGCTCAAACGCTTCAACAGCCGCAACTACGCGGCGCGGCGCCGAATTTGGATTGATCCCCAATTGACGGCTCGCTGTAATTTCAGCTAAAAACGCGTCCTTCACACCTAGCTTTTTGTCAAATTCAACCATCAATTCGCGCCAAACCGGAATTTGGGAAAGTTCATTGACCGAAATCAAAATGGTATTTGCAGGCGGCGGTAGTCCAAGCTGGCGATACTGGGCTGCTTCGGCACCATTTAGGCGCTTTAAGTCGTCATCGTCGATATAGTCATACAAAGAGTCGATGAGTGCATTATGTTGATTGTCGGGCACGCTCCACACACTCAAAAAGCGTCGCAGCACCGGTTCAGGACAATAGTTGATACTAATTAGTCCGCGCAAATCCTGCGCCGATACCGTTGTCTCTTTATCCAGCGCAAAGACGGTGCCGTCCAAAGGCAATCTGCGCCGATCAAACTGCGCTTCGCGCACCTGAAAATCAATCGCGCCCTGCTCTAGCCCGCGCGCCGTCACCACGTTCACATTGGCCGCATAGCTCAATTGCGCTCGAAAGGACGCAAAATCTGTTTCAGCGGCAATGGCATCCACTTCAACTTGTGCGGCGTCACGTATCTGCGCGACGCGTTGCGCAAAGTAACCAGCCATTATCGCGATAACCACCAGCGCAAACAGCGTCGCAAGCAATACAAATCCTTGCTGGATGTTGTGTACGGTTTTGGGTGTGGCGTACGATCTTTTATGTGGGCACAAATTAGTCATGCAGCAGTATAGCTTAGCGACGCGGCGGCAGAAACATGCAAAAATTGGGCTATCATCATAAATCCAATGTTTAGCTCACAACTTTCAGCTTCGTTCAGCCCGTTTCCCGCCCGCGCTCGGTGTCGCCGTGCAGGGCTGCCGGCACGTGGCTGGCGGAACCAAACCCAAACAGGCTTCACCCTGATAGAAACACTCGCTACCCTCACCATTTTTGCAATTGTGATGGCCTTACTTAGCACTTCACTCTTCCAAGTTGCACGGCTAGCCGAGCTAAGCGAAAACCAAACCACACAAAGTCGCGACACGGTTATCCGGCTATCGTGGCTAAAAAACTCGCTTAATGGCGGCGTGACTGATTGGGCGGATGGCAAACATTTGTTTCAGGGCGGCGCACGTCACGTATCTGGTCTGACAACGCGCCCGTTAAACAACCAATTTGCGGGTCGCGCCGCCTTTGAATGGCGGTTGATTTATAACCCTGCATCGGCGATGACGGAGCTCCGTTATCGCGAAGCCAGTATAAACGCGCCCATTTGGACCGCCGCTGCCGATGATATGTTGGTGCACGCTTGGACTGGCAACCTTGGTAAATTCTCGTTTTTGCAAGATACGGGGGAATTTAGCGACGCATGGTCAGCAAGTATTGACCCGAAGCGAGGCGTGCCAACCCTACCAGTCGGCGTCATGCTGGAATTTGGCGAGATCGCTCAAACCGCGTTTGTGGCAATCGCCGATCGCAGCCCGCCGATCACCCGCGCCAAGGATATCTAGCCCATGCCGCGCCTTCAACAATGGTTGCCCATCGCCTTTTTAGCGCTATTGGTAGCACTCACTTTTTGGCTAAATCAAGTTGTACAAAATAGCCCATCGGTGCGCAAGTCAGGCGCTACCAAACACGAGCCAAAGATAGTGATTGATAATTTTTCAGCGCGCAGTTTGAATGCAACGGGCGAAGTACAATATGTGCTGAAGGCGAAGCAAATGGTGCATTTTGATGACGATAGTTCGTCGCAACTACAAGACGTAAAACTAGTAGCAAGTAGCCCGGGAAAGCCCCAGCTTACTGCCACTGCAGCGACCGCCAGCGTGCTAGATGCCGGTGGAGAAATTATGCTCAAAGGCGATGTTTTGCTGCTGACGCAAGCGAGTGCGAAGTTGCCAGCCCTTAAAATTAGCACACCTAAATTGACGATATTGCCCGACGAGAGTATTGCTAAGAGTGTTGATGGCGCAGCCATTGAAGGTGCGCGGCAGCGTACTACCATGTCGGGATTTACCCTAGATAATTTAAAGCGCACGTTTGTGATGACCAACGTCCGCGTTGTGATGGAGCCAAGAAATAAATGAACCAAAAAAATTTAACGCAGACCAAAACCAAGCTTCACCTAGCCGCCCTATTTTTATTATTTGCTGCGACGCTTTTACCGCAAATTGCGGCCGCTGAAAAAGCTGATCTGAATAAAGAACTCGTTGCCCTTGGCAACATTGCTACGCGCGCTAATGGCGACAGCGCAGGTGATGGCGAAACCAATATTTTTGAGGGCAATGTTGATATTGAACAGGGCACGCTCAAAATATTAGCGCATAAACTTTCACTTAAAAGTTTCAAAAACGGCTACCGCTTTGGCGAAGCGCTTGGTAAATTAAATGCGCCCGTTAAGTTCCGCCAAAAGCGCGAAGGCAAGGATTCCTACGTTGACGGCACGGCAGAACGCATGGTTTATGACGAGCAAAAAGAAACGATTGAAATGTTTGGCAACGTAAAAGTAAAGCTTGGAGAAGACGAATTTAACGGGCAATACGTCACTTACAATATGACAACCGATAAATTTATTTTAGACGGCGCACCTGCACCTAATACGGCCAAAGGTGCAGTTGCCACCGACGGCAGAATACGTGTGGTACTAAAGCCGCGCATTCAGGCACCACCAGCCGCCGATACCGCAACGCCAAAAAAATAACGTGGACGATTCAATCATTCAAACCCAACCTGATTCAGTTGGCGACGCGGCAGTCGATTCCGCCCCCCCCAGCGTGCTGCGCGCGGATAATCTGCGCAAGCAATATCGCAAACGCGTAGTCGTTAAGGACGTTTCGCTTTCCGTCACCAGTGGCGAAGTGGTCGGCTTGCTGGGGCCAAATGGCGCGGGCAAAACCACTTGCTTTTATATGATCGTAGGCTTGGTACCAGTCGATGGTGGCAGCATCAAAATGGATAGCAAAGAAATTACCAAGCTGCCAATTTTTCAGCGGGCACGCTTAGGCTTATCTTATTTACCGCAAGAAGCGTCGATTTTTAGAAAACTTTCGGTTACTGAAAATATAAGAGCGGTGCTCGAACTGCGTGATTTATCGGCTGAAGAAATTGACTCAAAGTTGGAATCGCTATTGGACGAATTGCACATCAGCCATCTGCGTAATAGCTCGGCAATTAGCTTATCCGGTGGCGAGCGGCGGCGTGTAGAAATTGCGCGGGCATTGGCTGTAGACCCCCGATTTATCTTGCTTGACGAGCCTTTTGCGGGTGTTGATCCGATTGCCGTTATTGATATTCAGCAGATTATTAAGTTCTTAAAAAATCGCGGTATTGGCGTGCTCATTACCGATCACAACGTGCGTGAAACACTGGGTATTTGTGATCATGCATACATTATCAATCAGGGCGAAGTGTTAGCCTTCGGTAAGCCTGCCGAGATCATTGATAATGAAACGGTGCGTAAAGTTTATTTAGGCGAAAACTTTAGGTTGTAAATCTCAGCTTCAAATTTTTGCGCAGGTGAGTGTCAAAGGCAACACTAATTTTTAATGAAACAAGCCCTTCAGCTCAAACTTTCTCAGCACCTTACGCTGACACCGCAACTGCAACAGTCGATAAAACTGTTGCAACTATCTACGCTTGAGCTTAACCAAGAAGTAGAACGCTACCTGCTCGATAATCCTCTACTAGAACGCGATGAAACAGATACCTTTGAACCGGCAGCAACCGGCGAAATAATCAATGGTTCCGCATCGTTGAACGACACCAGCTTTAGCGACAACTCCAGCGCGCCAAACGATAACGCCGACTTCAATTACGACGCGCCACCAAATCCTGACAATAGCTCCACCGCTTCAGAATCAACGGCAGAATTTGCCGAAGATGGCAGCGGCGGCGATTTTTCTACTTCAGGTTTTGAAGACGGCGGCATGCAAACCCGCACGAATAAAGACCCTGGAGACGACGATGGCGAACGCACCCAAATTGCGGCCGCCGAAATTTCATTAGCCGATCATTTACTGCAGCAATTGCAGATGATGAAGTTAAATGATTACGATCGAAAACTTGCCAGCTACATCGTCGCCCATCTTGAAGCTGATGGCTATTTGCACCAGCCGCTTGACGAGTTAGAAACCGCACTTGAAGGTGTGGTGCCGCTTGAAGAAGGCGACTTAATGGTAGCGCTGCGCTTGGTACAAAGCCTTGATCCTATTGGCGTTGGCGCGCGAAATTTAAGCGAATGTTTGTTGCTGCAATTGCGCGCGCGCGCAACGCCCAAAAGCTCAAGAGCCGAGCTTGCCATTATCGCTATTGCAAAAGAGCTGGTGAGCCACCACCTACAATTATTAGCGATACGTGATTTCACAAAACTAAAGCGCGCACTGAATTGTATTGATCCAGAATTGAAACTTGCGCAAGAATTAATTGTCTCACTTGAACCTAAGCCAGGACGTGATTTTGATAGCGGTGATGTGCGTTATGTCATGCCAGATGTGGTCGTGCGCAAGCACGGCGGCAAATGGAAAGCCATGCTAAATCAGGATGCCATGCCCAAACTGCGGGTGAATCGCATGTATGCGAATTTACTGCAATCAACAGCGGACGGTAGTGGCAAAAATTTGTCGGGGCAGTTGCAAGAAGCGCGGTGGCTCGTAAAAAATATTGCCCAGCGCTACGACACGATTTTGCGAGTAACGCAGGCGATTGTGGATCGGCAGCGGCATTTTTTTGAGCACGGTGAAGTGGCAATGCGGCCTTTAGTTTTACGCGAAATTGCGGACGAAGTGGAGTTGCATGAATCAACCATTTCGCGGGTGACGACGCAAAAATACATGATGACGCCGCGCGGTATTTTTGAGTTAAAGTATTTTTTTGGTTCAAGCGTTGCAACAGATTCGGGTGGCACCTGTTCGGCTACCGCCATTAGGGCGTTAATCAAGCAATTCGTGGATGCAGAAAATTGTCGCAAACCACTTTCTGACAACACGATTTCAGATATGCTGAACAAACAGGGAATCGTCGTTGCGCGGCGCACCATTGCTAAATATCGCGAAGGCTTACAAATTCAGCCTGCGAGTATGCGGAAGACGATGTAGCTGGGAATTGAATTTTTATTTGTAGTTGTGTTGGTAGTTGCAGTGTGTTTTGTTGTGTTTATACGGCTGAAATAATTCGGCGCATAGGCCAGCGCTAATAACTTGGAGGCATCACAAATGAATTTGCATATGACAGGTCACCATGTAGAAATTACCCCTTCCTTACGTGAGTACGCTAACACCAAAATGCTGCGCGTAAAGCGCCATTTTGATCATGTGATTGACGTAAACATTATTCTCACGGTAGAAAAACTGCGACAAAAGGCGGAAGTTAGCGTGCATCTGTCAGGTAAAGATATTTACGTAGAATCAACTGAAGAAGATATGTATGCAGCTATTGATTCCATGATTGACAAGCTAGACCGGCAAGTGATGAAGCACAAAGAAAAATCAAAAAGTAAGCATCAAGTAGAAGCCGTTAAACGTAGCATGGTTGAGCAATAGCCTAAGCAAACACGCGGCAGACTGGCGAGGCTTCTTTAGTAGTGCGATAATGTGCGACGCTGTAAAAGCAGCACTGCAAACGCCTCCTCCGGTCTTCCGCTGTTTAACCTACGCTACTCCCATGACCACGCTCGCATCACTCTTGCAACCCGACCAAGTTATTCTCGATATTGCCGTCGACAATAAAACCGCTTTGTTTGACTTATTGGGCGATCACTTTGCCAAGTCAACGGGCTTAAACAAAGCCAATATCACCGCCAGTTTTGCCGCGCGCGAAAAGGTAATTTCAACCGCCCTTGGCTGCGGCGTGGCGATTCCGCACGGACGCATTAAAAATTTGCGCGATACCCAAGGCGTTTTTTTACGCGCTAAATCAGGCTTAGCGTTTGACGCACCAGACGGCGAAAACGTACATCTAATTTTTGCGATGTTAGTGCCTGAACACGCGACCCAAACACATTTAAATTTATTATCCGAGCTTGCACAAATGTTTAGCGACGAAGATTTTCGCGCAAGCCTAATGCACGTAAGCGACGCCGCCCTTGCCCATCAACTGCTAAAAAACTGGTCACCCTATGCCGCATCTGAGCATTCAAGCGCTGTTTGAGGCGCGTCGCGAAAAACTGCAACTCACTTTTGTCGCAGGTCACACAGGTGCGGATCGCGCACTCACGCAAGACGCGCTAAACCGCGCTGGCGTGGGCTTGGTAGGCCATTTAAACCTAATTCATCCGCTGCATATTCAAGCCCTTGGCACTAGCGACCTCGACTATCTTGCCCAACAAACTGAGGCGTCTCGAAACCATAGCGTAGAACAGCTTTGCACTGGTGAAACCTTAGCCGTATTTATCTGCGATGCGCTTGCAGCGCCGCCCTATTTAATCGCCGCGTGCAATAAATTTTCAACCCCGCTTTTTACATCGCAAAAAGCCAGCCGCAGTTTTGTAAATTTGTTGCGCCCGTTTTTGCAGCGCGAGCTATCTGAAATTTGCACCGTGCATGGTGTGTTTTTAGATGTGTTGGGCTTCGGCACCTTAATTATGGGTGAATCATCAATTGGTAAAAGCGAATTAGCACTCGAGCTAATTTCACGCGGTGCGGGTTTGGTGGCCGATGATTCGGTTGAGCTATTTCAAATTGGGCCCGAAACAATTCAGGGCCGGTGCCCACCGCTGCTGCGCGATTTTTTAGAAGTACGCGGTTTGGGTTTTTTAAACATCAACACTATTTTTGGTGAAACTGCCGTACGTCCGCGCAAAACGTTGCGCCTAATTGTGCACCTTGAGCGTCCCACGAAGGCCTATTTTGAAGGGCTCGACCGGGTTTCGCCCTCTGCCGGAATGCAAACAATTTTGGGCGTGGAAATTCCTACCGTAACGCTCGCCGTGGTGGCCGGTCGCAACTTAGCGGTGCTAGTTGAAGCGGCGGTGCGCAACTACATTTTGCAAACACGCGGCTATGATTCGAACGTAGAATTTTTAAAGCGCCATGAACTTGCAATGAAAGAAGCGCAAGACGCGGCTGAAACAGAACCGCTGGCAACCACAAATAAATTTGAGCAAACTGGCGTGTTTAGCGCGTTTGGCAATCACTAACATGCAATTGGTGTTAGTCAGCGGCCTATCCGGCTCCGGCAAAAGCATCGCCTTAAAAGCGCTGGAAGACGCGGGCTATTTTGCGGTTGATAATCTGCCCGCCACCTTAATTAGCGCGCTTCTCGACACGCTTGCCAGTTGCGGCGAGGGGCAAAAAATTGCGATTAGCGTTGACGTGCGTAGTGCCGCCACTATCGCCCAGCTTCCCGCGACGATTGAAAAGCTCACAGCTGAAGGCGTGGACTGCCGCTTAATGTTCCTTGACGCCAACGATGAGGCGCTCACAAGGCGCTTTTCCGAGACTAGGCGCCCTCACCCTCTGGCGGAAAAATTTAACGGCATGGCGGCCTGTATCGCTGAAGAACGCCAATTGCTGGCCGACATCGCACAGCTTAGCCATCGCATCGACACATCGGATGTACGCCCCAACACCTTGCGCGGCTGGGTAAAAGATTGGTTAGCGCTTGATCGCAGCCGCATTACCTTGGCATTTTTATCTTTTGGTTTTAAACACGGCATTGCCTTTGACGCTGATTTTGTATTTGACGTGCGATTTTTACCCAACCCATTTTATGATCCTGTTTTAAAAAATCAAACCGGCCAAGACCAAGCAGTAAAAACCTTCTTCGAGGCCGATCTAAATGTCGCCCATTTAATCGATGATATTTCTAGCTTCATCATGCGTTGGCTACCGCAATTTGTGCGCGATAACCGCAGCGCAATCACCGTTGCTATCGGCTGCACCGGCGGGCAACATCGCTCGGTTTATATTGCCGAGCAATTAGCCGAGCGTTTCGGCACGCAACAACAAGTGCTAGTACGTCATCGCGACCTAGCGACCTAGCTCTATAATATGCCTGAAGACGCCCCATTTTAGGGCATCTTCAGGCAGCGTTTAAATCAATAAATCATTCCGTTTTCGAATAAAATTATCATGCTAAATATTCTTAAAGAAGCCGTCGCCGCCCACAACGAGCCGCCACAAATTGAGATTCCGCTATTTGCGTTGGGCTCAATTTTATTTCCCGAAGGCCGCATGAACTTGCGGGTGTTTGAGCAGCGTTACATGGACATGGCCAAATCCTGCATGAAAAATGCAGCGCCATTCGGCGTGGTGCTCATCGCTAACGGCGAAGAAGTAAACAGTAGAACGGGCATCAATACCACGGTTGAAAAAGTAGGCACACTAGCCACCATTGCCGATTGGGACATGCAGCAGCTTGGCGTTCTGCAACTCACTGTGGCGGGCGGCAATCGCTTTCGCATCATTGCGCAACGCACCTTAGAAAACGGCTTGCTCGTCGGTACGGTAAGCCTAATTGGCGACGACGCAAGTGCAGAAAACACGGCACTCACCGACTGCGCAAATTTGCTGCAAAGAATATTATCGCAATTAGGCCAAGGTTTCGGGCAGCAAAAATTCCACGATGCCATGTGGGTAAGCTTTCGTCTCACCGAGTTACTGCCGCTAAACATGACCGTAAAGCAAAAGATGCTTGAGCTAACTGATGCGGGAATGCGGTTGGATATTTTGCATAAGTTTTTGATCGATCAGGGCTTGATTGCGGCGCAATAGAATTTGTACAATATAGTCGCAGTTGTCCTAGGATCCGAAGATAGCCCCTCGCGATGACATGGGGATGCTTCAAGCAAATTTAGAAAGTAGCGTAACCCAAGCAAATGGTAACCGCCCTCCGCATAGACCACATCCGCCACTACGCCGTAAACAACACCCTGTTTACGCCCACCACCCTAGCAAAGGCCATCGCGCGCTTGGGCTTTGTGCAAGCCGACCCAATTCGTGCGCCAGCGCGGGCGCAAGATTTGACGTTGCGGCATCGGGTTACAAACTATTGCGCGGGGGATTTAGAAACGCGATATCCGAAACTAAATATTGAAGAGGACTTCTTCATCAACTACGGATTTTTGTCTCGCGACGTGCATGCACTTATGCATCCGCGCGTTTTATCTAATCCGAAGCATATTTGGGATAGCGCTAAGCACACGCTGGCATTAACAATGCTTGAATTCACGCGCACGCACGGTCTTGTGCATCCACGCGAAGCTGAGGCGCACTTTGCGCACGGCAGCGCTAAAAATTACTGGGGCGGTTCCTCCAACATCACAACTAAATTACTTGACGGTATGCATTATCGAGGCATGTTGCGCGTGGCCAAGCGAGAGAACGGCATAAAAATTTATGCGTTGCCGCATAGCGACGCACGGCCAATGAGCGACGCTGAAAGCACGGCAGCCCTTGATGCGCTAGTTGACGTAATCATTACCAAATATGCGCCACTACCTGCAGGCAGCATCGGCGGCTTGCTGAGCCGTTTGCAATTTGGCGCACCGCAATGGCAGCAGGCACTGAAGATGGCCATCACACGGGCTAAAGCACGAATGAACCATGCGGTAATTGACGGCATAACTTGGTATTGGCCGACCACCGTATCAACAACCAAAGTGGTTAGCTTTGCGCAACAAACTGAAGAAAAGGTGCGGTTTTTGGCGCCCTTTGATCCTATCGTTTGGGATCGAAAGCGTTTCGAAATTTTGTGGGGCTGGGCGTATCGGTTTGAAGCTTACACGCCTGCTCCAAAGCGTAAATTGGGCTACTACGCGCTGCCGTTGTTGTGGCGCGATGCGGTAATCGGCTGGGCGAATATCAGCGTGCAAAATGGCGCAATGCAAACTGATTTCGGCTACGTGAATGGAGTCGCGCCGAAGGATAAAGCGTTTAAATCAGCGCTTGCGGCTGAGTGTGACGCTATGCGGATTTTTTTAAAACTAGCTTAAGTAATATCCGCTTTACCGGCGCTGGCAGTGCTGCGGTTTCTATTTCACTTAAATTTAGCCACTTAGTTTTGCTTTGCTGCACCATCAAACTCGGCGATTTTTTTTGGCTCGTTAAATCAACTAAAAACGGTGTAATGCTTAAGGTGAAATGGGTGAAGCCGTGTTCTTCTATGGCAAGTTTTTTGCCTTTAAACCCATCCAATCCGTAAGCTGAAGACGCCCTATTTACGGGCGTCTTCAGCCTATCATTTATATCATAATCCGGGCCTAAATCAGGCAAACTCCACAGTCCACCCCAAATACCTGTGGGCGGGCGTTGCTCGATTAGCACTTTGTCGTGCTCCATCAAAATGAGCAGCGTAGTTTCTTTATGTGGCACGGCTTTTTTCACTTTGCGCGTGGGCAGGCTGGCGGTTAAGCCATCGCGTTTTGCAACGCAGGTTTCAGCCAGTGGGCACAGCAAACATTTAGGCGCTGTGCGGCTGCAGAGGCTTGCGCCTAAGTCCATCAAACCTTGGGTGTACTCTGGCATATTTTTCGCTGGCAATTGCGCATCGGCTAGCTGCCACAGCGCCGTTTCAATGGGCTTTTTACTTGGGTCACCATGAACGCCAAAATGCCTGGTGAACACGCGCTTCACGTTGCCATCTAAAATTGCGGTACGTTGCGCGAAGCAAAATGCACTGATGGCACCGGCTGTAGAACGGCCAATACCGGGCAGCGCGACGATATCTGCAAACGCGGAAGGGAACACACCAGCATGATCGCGCACCACAATTTGCGCGGCTTTGTGCAGATTACGCGCGCGGGCGTAGTAGCCCAAGCCCGCCCACAATTGCATCACCGTGTCGCTGCTTGCAGCGGCTAAATCAACCAATGTTGGGCAGGTATTTAAAAAGCGTTGGTAGTAGCCGATTACCGCCGTTACCTGCGTTTGCTGCAGCATAATTTCGGATAACCACACGCGATACGGGTCTTGCGTACGCTGCCACGGTAAATCATGACGACCACTAATTTTTTGCCAATTGATGATGCGATTTGCGAATTTTTCCATAATGCATAGTTTACCGCTTGCAATGCACGGTGGCTTTGGCGCATATTAAGAGCTTCCCTATATTTCAACATTTTTATGCCCAGAACACTTCGCATTGGCCTATCCGCCCGCCTACTCCACCCAGACGATTCGCGCGAATTTTTGCCCACAAAATCGCTGCATTATGTGGAAGAATGCGTGGCGCATTGGGTGATGTCGGCCAACGTGCTAGCGCTGATGATCCCCGCCATTAGCCAATCTACGCCACATGGACCAGATAGAATTTCGATCCACGATTACGTTGAATTATTTGACGGCCTAGTGCTGCAAGGCGGCGCAGACGTGGCACCTGAAAGCTATGGCGATGTGGCGCTAAAGCCAGAATGGGCAGGCGATAAAATTCGCGATGCCTATGAGCTTGAATTAGTACACGCGTTTATTGCAGCCGACAAGCCGGTGCTGGGCGTGTGTCGCGGCATGCAAATAATCAATGTGGCGATGGGCGGCACGCTGTATCAAGTTATTCCAACGCAACTAGCCAGCACGGTAAATCACCGTTGCGAAGTGGCTTATGAAAATAAATTCCACGGCTTAAATATTGTGCCAAACACCCGATTAGCAGCCCTTCTCGGCACAACCGGCGGCGTAATAAACACCATCCATCATCAAG
The DNA here is from genome assembly GCA_043760555.1 of Betaproteobacteria bacterium. GTDB lineage: Bacteria > Pseudomonadota > Gammaproteobacteria > Burkholderiales > Usitatibacteraceae > JANMDR01. The sequence goes on along the minus strand of JAYUOW010000170.1, from coordinate 19,784 downwards.
CTGTAAACAAACTGGGCAATAATTTGGTGGTGGAAGCGTATGCTGAGGACGGCAAGGTAATTGAAGCCATTCGCGGAATGGGTAAAAACTATGTGTTTGGCATGCAATGGCACCCAGAATTTATGTGTCCGCAGATGGAAAATTTGCTAAATTGCCGTCCGATTTTGGATGATTTTTTACAGGCGGTACGGGCGCGGGCAACATCAGTAACGTAGAACGGTAGCGTAGGTCGGATTAGTCAAACGTAGGTCGGATTAGCGGCTTTATCGCGCTTGGCACCCGATGAGGTGTAATCCGACACCGCGTCGGATTACACGATAAAGCCGCTAATCCGACCTACCCGAAAGCGATTTTGATTCACCCGCCCTATCAAGCCAATTATATCAATCAATTACTACAATAGCTGTTTTGCACTAGAATACAAGTTCCAAAAGTTGTTTATCATCAGTTGTACGCGCAGAAACACGAATACCAACACAAAGGAGAAGCACCATGAAATTGCAAGGCACAAAAACTCACCAAAATTTGAAAGATGCATTTGCAGGCGAATCACAAGCGAATCGTCGTTATTTATATTTCGCAAACAAAGCTGACGTTGAAGGTCAGAACGACGTAGCTGCATTGTTCCGTTCCACAGCTGAAGGCGAAACTGGCCATGCGCACGGTCACCTTGACTACCTAGCTGTAGTTGGCGACCCTGCAACTGGCTTGCCAATTGGCTCGTCTGAGCAGAACTTGAAATCCGCTGTTGCTGGCGAAACGCATGAGTACACCGACATGTACCCGGGCATGGCAAAAGCCGCGCGCGAAGAGGGTTTCGACGAAATTAGCGACTGGTTTGAAACCTTGGCGAAGGCTGAGCGCTCACACGCTAACCGCTTCCAAAAAGCGTTGGATGCACTAGAAGTTTAAGTTTTTATCGCACCACAAAAGCGGGCTGCCAGCAATTTTAGTCGGCAGCCCCTTTTTTTAACTACAGCATCTAAGGAACAGCACAAATGTCCACCCGCGAAGGCAGTCTCGAAGCCCCAACCCGTCATCCCATCGACTGGAAAAATCCGTCTTTCTACGACGAAGCCGCCCTATTTGGCGAGATGGAACGCGTGTTTGATATTTGCCACGGCTGCCGCCGTTGCGTGAGTTTGTGCAATTCTTTTCCCACCCTGTTTGACTTAATCGACGCTGGCAAAAGCGGCGAAATGGACGACGTGCCGAAGCAAAAATATTGGGAAGTGGTTGACCAATGCTATTTGTGCGACGTGTGCTACATGACCAAGTGCCCCTACGTGCCACCGCACCCGTGGAACCTTGATTTTCCGCATCTTATGTTGCGGGCGAAAGCGGTACAACACAAAAAAGGCTCTGCCACTAAATTTCGTGATGCCAATTTATCGTCAACCGACCGTAACGGCAAGCTTGCCAGCATTCCCGTGGTGGTGCAGTTTGTAAATGCAACTAATAAAATGCCAATGGTGCGCAAAATGTTGGAAGCCACCTTGGGCGTGCATAAAACCGCGTGGCTGCCTGAATTTACCGCAAGCAAATTTCGCAACAACGACGCACCGCCGCAAGCCTTCACCATTAAAGACGGCAGCAAAACACCGGGCAAAGTGGCCATATTTTCAACCTGCTACATTAACTACAACGAACCCGGCATTGGTCATGATTTAGTGAGCATTTTGGATCACAACGAAATTCCTCACGTGCTCGCTGAAAAAGAAGCCTGTTGCGGTATGCCAAAGCTTGAGCTGGGCGATTTAGATGCAGTGGCTAAGTTAAAAGAAATCAATATCCCGCAATTAGTCAAGCTAGCAAAAGCAGGCTACGCCATCCTTACGCCGATACCATCTTGCACCTTAATGTTTAAGCAAGAATTACCGCTGATGTTCCCTGAAGATGCCGATGTTCAGGCCGTTAAGGCCGCCATGTGGGACCCGTTTGAATACCTAATTCAGCGTAAAAAAGATGGGCTTTTGAAGCAAGATTTTAAAGCAAGCCTTGGGAACGTTTCGTATCACATCCCCTGCCATTCAAGAGTACAAAACACCGGCCAAAAAACCCGTGAAATGCTGCAGCTAGTGCCTGGCACCACTGTAACCACAGTAGAGCGCTGCTCTGGCCACGCGGGTACGTGGGGTGTGAAAAAGGAATACCACGAGATGAGCCTAAAAATCGGCAAACCCGTATTTCGCGCCATGAACGACGCTGCACCAAACTACATCAGCTCTGACTGCCAGCTAGCGGCGCATCACATCGAGCAAGGCATTGAATTGTTGAAGAAAGAAACGACCATAAAAGCAAAACTAGCGCACCCGTTAACCCTAATCGCCACTGCATACGGCGTGCAGAGATCGGAATAAAACGATCACCGTAGGTCGGATTAGCATCGCGCAGCGGTGCGTAATCCGACAAAACCACCATTTAAAGCACCCTGAAGACGCCCGAAAATAGGGCATCTTCAAGCATATTAAACAAAAATTTAGGAGCACCAAAATGTCCACCACCACCGCAGCCACCATCACCAAAGATTCCCTAATGAGCCTTGAGCAATACGCCAAAGCCCGCCCCGAATACCGCAAAGCCGCCATTGCACACAAGCGCCTTCGCACAGTCCACGTAGGCAATCACGTCACGCTATTGTTTGAAGACGAGCAAACGCTACGCTACCAAATTCAAGAAATTCTGCGCGCTGAAAAAAACTTTGAAGAGCAAGGTATTTTGGACGAACTAGAAGCCTACGTGCCGCTACTGCCAACCGGCAAAAACCTAAAAGCCACCATGCTAATCGAATATACCGATGAAGCCGAACGCAAAATAGCGCTTACTAAACTCAAAGGTGTTGAGCGCAAAACTTGGGTACAGATTGAAGGCGCTGACAGGGTTTACGCCATCGCGGATGAAGACCTAGAGCGCGAAACCGAAACCAAAACATCCGCTGTACATTTTTTACGCTTTGAATTTAGCAAAGAAATGATCGAAGCCGTGAAGTACGGCGTGACGATTTCGGTAGGCGTTGACCACACAAACTACACCGCCATGGTGTCACCACTAAGCCCTGAAACGCGGGATGCGTTGGCGCGGGATTTTAGCTAAGGTTGCTTTCTAGCAATTGTTTAGTGGCCTGAAGAAGTCCGTAAATAGGGCATCTTCAGGCCTTTGTTTTTTAATCGTAATCAATGAAATATGCCAAAGCGTAATTCACCCAACGTCATTGAAAACCTAAGCGATTTAAGTCAGCTAAGCGAGCTCGTTTTTGATAAACGGAACGGGCAACGCGCGGCAGCCAAAAAAGGGCGGCGGAATCGCCACTACGAAAAACAGTTTATTCGCAATAGTCTTACCCACGGTATTCCTGTTGATGGCGCGGAAGCTGATGAGAGATAAGCGTTATCCACGGCCGTGATTTAAAAAAGCGTTGCAGTTCGAAATAATAAGCGGAACATTAGTCAATAATTTCGCTGTTAAGCCTAACAATACGCGGCGCGCTGGCTAATTGTCGTAGCTAATTTATCGTTAAAGCACAGGCTGGAGATGCCCTAATTTAGGGCATCTTCAAGGCACCCTTAAGGCACCCCCGAGGCACCCTCAAGATATTTAAAAGGCACCAACACCACGCGCATTACCCCAGAATTAGCGGTTAATCAGATTGCGTTCGTTCAATTTTTTACCACCAATAACTAGCTCGTTCATATAAGATTTAATGATTGGCGCATAGACGTTGCCCAGTATTTTAATTTGGTGGCCATTCTCAATAACCGACTCTGCATACACGTCGCCGCCAACGGTCAGCCAATAATCGCAGCCCGAATCTATGTTGATACTTTCAGCATAAACATTGCCAGTAACAACGGTTGGGAAGGGGAAGGAAAAAACCTTGCACTTTAAATTGCCCTTGACCACTAACAGCCCACGTTCAAATGCGTAGCTGATATCGCCCGCAACTTCTAGATCGCCGTCTACGACCACACAGGGAGAAACATCAAGGGTATCAACGGCTAAATTACCCTCGTGGAATTGCACCCCTTCTTCCGCGAAGGCATCCTCGGCATCAAAAAAGCCATCCTCTACAATTATTTCAACCTGATTATTTGACCAGTCGTCGTATTGTTCAAATGATATTTTTTGCATAACGCTCTCCCGATAGGTCGTAAGTCGCGATGATACCTGCATTGGATGAGCTGGCGCAGTCGTTTCTAGGTTAAAGTACATTCGCTACACCGCGCTACGCAATGCAGCTTCTTTACCCCCCCCACTTTAATATTCCCTATTTTAAGCACAAATGAACGCCGTAGAAATTGAAGCCGCTATTTCTGACTTGGCAGAACAGCCTTTTGACGCCACGGAATTTCCGTTTGCTTTCTTAGCCGCGTTTGGTAACAACGACACCACGCTAAAACGCTTGCGCACGCAAAAGCCGGGCTCTAATAATGCCTCCGACATTGCTGGAGGCGTGCTCCAGCGCAACAACATCCACTTGGCGGTGTGCGCCGCGGGCGAAGTTGGCAACACCCTTAAAACCTTGCGAGCAAGTACGGCCACCACCAAAGCTAAAGCCAAATTTATTTTAGCTACCGACGGCATCACGTTAGAAGCCGAAGAGCTTGCCAGCGGGGCGGGTGAAACTATTGCTTGCAGCTACGCTAATTTTCCAAATCACTTTGGGTTCTTTTTGCCCTTAGCCGGCATTTCCACCGTTAAGGAAATTAAAGATAATCCTATTGACGTGCGCGCTACGGGGCGACTTAACAAGCTCTACCTAGCGCTGCTGGACGAAAATCCAGATTGGGCCAGCGCTGCACGGCGGCCTGATTTAAACCATTTTATGGCACGCCTCATTTTTTGTTTTTTTGCGGAAGATACCGATATATTCGCTGGAGACGGCCTATTTACAGACACCTTGGAGCAAATGAGTGACCGCGACGGCAGCAATACCCACACCGTATTAGCTGAAATATTCCGCGCCATGAACGTGCCCACGCGCTACGAAGGCGTCCCCAGCAATCACTATCGCGGTGCGGCTAAGCTCCCAAGTTGGGCGGATAAATTCCCTTACGTGAATGGCGGGCTATTTTCCGGCACCACCGACGCACCGCGCTTTACCCGCATGGCACGCACTTACCTGCTACACGCGGGTAACCTGAACTGGAAAGAGATTAACCCTGATATTTTCGGCTCCATGATTCAAGCCGTGGCCGATGATGATGAACGTGGCAATGTAGGCATGCACTACACCAGCGTGCCCAATATTTTGAAGGTGTTAAATCCCCTGTTTTTAGATGACCTGCGCCAAGCTTTAAATGACGCGGGTGACAATAAAATTAAGCTGCTGAATTTACGTAAGCGCTTAGCCTGTATTCGCGTGTTTGACCCCGCCTGTGGTTCGGGTAATTTTTTGGTTATTGCGTATAAGCAAATGCGCGAAATTGAAGCCGAGATTAACCGGCGACGGGACGAAGTAGAAACGCCCAGCAAAATTCCGCTCACCAACTTTCGCGGCATTGAGCTGCGCGATTTTCCAGCTGAAATAGCGCGCTTGGCGCTCATCATTGCCGAATACCAAAGTGACGTGCGCTATCGCGGGTCAAAGCTTGCACTCGCCGAATTCTTACCGCTAGACGCTAAAAACTGGATTGTGCGCGGCAATGCCCTGCGCCTAGATTGGCTAAGCATTTGCCCGCCCACGGGCACGGGTGTAAAGCATGTGGCGGATGATTTATTTTCAACGCCAGTTGACCAGCTAGAAATTGACTTTGAGAATGAGGGGGGCGAAACCTATATTTGCGGCAATCCGCCGTATTTAGGCAGCACGTGGCAATCGGCAGAGCAAAAAGATGATTTAAAAGGCATTTTTGACCATCGCTGCAAAACTTGGAAGTCGCTTGACTACGTAGCCGGTTGGTTTATGAAGGCCGCGGATTATGGCCGGCAAACCCAAAGTGCCACCGCTTTTGTATCCACCAACTCAATTTGCCAAGGCCAGCAAGTGCCTATTTTATGGCCGCTTATTTTTGGGTCAGGCAGCAAAATCGTGTTTGCGCACACGTCTTTTAAATGGGCGAATTTGGCTAGTCACAATGCGGGGGTAACGGTAGCGATTGTGGCTATATCATCGCAAGCACAGCAGGCGAATGGTGCGCGGCGGTTGTTTTCGCTTGCTGAGGATGGAACGACGCTTGAAAAGCAGACTGAGTTTATCAATGCTTACTTGGTGGCGGGCGCGGATGTAGCCGTTGACAAAGCGAATCGACCAATTGGTTGTCAAACAGAAATGACTAAAGGCAATCAACCGACCGATGGCGGGCATTTATTGTTATCGCGTGATGAAGTTAGCGCCTTACATTTAAGCGCTGCGCAACGGGCAAGATTTATTCGCCGCATTTACGGTTCAGCCGAATTCATTCGCGGGCTGGAGCGGTATTGTTTGTGGATTGAAGATGATGATTTGCGTGAAGCGATGGCAATAAAGCCAATCGCCCAACGCATTGAAGGCGTTCGTAAAATGCGGTTGGCCAGCCCGAAAGCTGCGACCATTGAAACTGCGTCAGTGCCACACCAATTCGGTGAAGTTCGCCAAATAGGTACTGAGACAGCGATCATTGTTCCAAGCGTTTCCTCTGAATCGCGAGATTATTTGCCAACAGGCTACGAGCCATCAGGCACCATCACCACCAATCTCGCCTTCGCCCTCTACAACGCCCCCCTGTGGAACATGGCGCTTATCGCCTCCCGCATCCACCTAGTCTGGATTGCCACCATTTGCGGCAAATTAAAAACAGATTTCCGTTACTCCAATACTCTAGGCTGGAACACCTTCCCCGTGCCCACCTTAACCGATCAAAACAAAGCCGACCTAACTGCATGCGCTGAAAATATTCTACTGGCTCGTGAAGCCCATTTTCCGGCCACTATTGCGGACCTATACGATCCCGACGCCATGCCCGCAACCTGCGTCACGCGCACGACCGTAACGACGAAGTGCTAGAACGCATTTACATCGGTCGAAGATTCAAAAACGATACTGAGCGCTTAGAAAAGCTGTTTGAGCTATATACAAAGATGACCGGCGGCCCGAAGGTAGCCCCCTTGCGCGAAAATAGGGCATCTCCAAGCAAAAGTGCTTCGAAAGCCGCAGCAAAAGCCCATGTAGCATGAGCAGCCTAATTATCTACACCTCCGATGATGGCCAAACCCGCATCAACCTGCCAAATCTTGGAAGGGAGGCCAACAGCGTTTGGCTAAGCCAACTTGAAATTGCCGAATTGTTTCAAACCACGAAGCAAAACGTGAGCCTGCACGCGAAGAACATTTTAGAAGATGGCGAGCTTGAGGCGGGGGCAACTGTCAAGGAATCCTTGACAGTTCAAACCGAGGGAAATCGTCAAGTTCAGCGCGCTATTGTTTCTTATAATCTTGATCTAATTCTTGCCATTGGCTATCGCATTCGCTCGCCACGCGGCACGCAGTTTCGCCAATGGGCCACTAAAAACCTGAAGGAGTTTTTACTCAAAGGTTTCTTGATGGACGACGAGCGGCTTAAAAACCCCGCCGCTTGGGACTACTTCGACGAACTGCTTGAGCGCATTCGCGAAATTCGCGCGTCCGAAAAGCGGTTTTATCAAAAAGTGCGCGATCTTTTCGCTCTTAGTTCGGACTACAGTATTTCTGAAAAAGAAACCCATCAATTTTTTGCCGAAGTGCAAAACAAGTTGCTTTTTGCGGCTACAGGACACACTGCGGCTGAAGTGATTGTAAAACGCGCAAACGCAGAAAGCCCCAACATGTCACTTAACCATTGGAGTGGATCACGGGTGCGTAAGCAAGATGTCATTGTGGCTAAAAATTATCTAACCGAGGATGAGATTGATACGCTAAATCGGCTAGTGGTGATTTTTTTAGAACAAGCTGCGTTACGCGTAAAACAGCGGGCTGACCTAACCTTAAATTTTTGGCGCAGCCATGTTGATGGCATGTTGGTATTTAACGGACAGCAAGTTTTACAAAATGCGGGGTCAATTAGCCACGATGAAATGGTGCGCATCGCGCAAGCGCGCTACGACACGTTTGAACACCACCGCCGCAGTGCTGAAGTGATTGCAGCGGACGCGACAGATTTGCAGGAGATTGAAGAGCTTGAAAAGCGCGCTAAAACACATTTGAATGTTGCTGCAGGGGCTCAGGCTGAACCGAAATCAAAAAAAGGGAAGGCGAAATGAGTTTTCCGCGATTGCAAATGTGGCAAGCTTGGCGCGAGAATCTGATTACAGAACATCGCTTTCCAGACGAAATTGCATGCACCAAGCGAGCGCTGTTTCCAAATTGGCTGCAAAAAGTATTGAAAAAAGATAAGCTCAAAGCATGAACACTATAAAAACGCACGGCGCTTCAGCGCTGCCATTGAATCAACATCAAATTTGCCACGGCCATGAGTGATGAACCAATCCAACTGACCGCGCCGCCCGAAGGCTATGCCGACTGGCTGACCGATCTTAAAAGCCGCATTCACAGCGCCCAGCAACGCGCCACCTTGGCGGTTAACCGCGAGCTGGTGCTGTTGTATTGGCAAATTGGGCGGGATATTCTTGCGCGGCAGGCGGCACAGGGATGGGGTGCTAAGGTGATTGAGCGATTAGCGCTTGATTTGCGGGCTGCGTTTCCTGAGATGAAAGGGTTTTCGCCTCGAAATCTTAAATATATGCGGGCTTTTGCCGAAGCATGGTCTGATGTTGAATTTGTGCAAGCGGTGCTTGCACAATTACCGTGGTATCACCAATTGGCGCTACTTGATAAGCTGCCGAACCCTGAAACCCGCCGATGGTATGCTGCCAAGGCCATAAAGCACAATTGGTCGCGCAATATTTTGGTGATGCAAATTGAAACGCGGCTATTAGAACGCAGCGGCACAGCGAGCACTAACTTTGAGCTTACGTTACCCAAGCCGCAATCTGATTTGGCTCGCGAATCTATCAAAGACCCTTATCGCTTCGATTTTCTTGGGTTAACCGATGAAGCGCAAGAGCGAGAAATTGAAAACGCTTTGGTCAAACACGTCACCGAATTTTTGCTTGAATTGGGCGCTGGCTTCGCCTTTGTCGGTCGCCAAGTGCTGCTTGATGTAGGCGGCGATGAGTTTTTTATTGATTTACTGTTTTATCACTTAAAACTGCGTTGTTATGTGGTGATAGAACTAAAAGGCGGAAAATTCAAGCCAGAGCATTTGGGACAACTTAGCTTTTATTTGACCGCAGTCGACAAACAAATAAAGCACGAGACCGACGCACCAACCATTGGCCTACTGCTTTGTAAGAGCAAAAACAAGATTGTGGCGGAATACGCGTTGGGCGATAAAAGCCAACCCATGGGGGTGGCTGAATACAAGCTGCTTGAATCTCTGCCTGCAGAATTACAAACAAGCTTGCCGAGCATTGCGCAAATTGAACGCGAGCTGACAGGTGATGCCACATCTACCGAAGAAGAATCTGAATGACAAACTTAAATAACCCCACCGCCTACACCGTGCCGTCAGTTTCCATTGCCACCGCCCGCACCGGCGCATCGAGTAAATCGAATGCTTTAGGCATGCGCGCCATGCAGGAACGCGCCTACGCCAAGCGCGGTGAGCAATATTTGCTCATAAAATCGCCACCAGCTTCAGGTAAATCGCGTGCGTTGATGTTTATAGCACTCGATAAACTCAACAATCAAAAACTGCGCCAAGCTATTGTGGTGGTGCCGGAACGCTCAATTGGGTCTAGTTTTGCGGACGAGCGCTTGAGTGAACACGGTTTTGAGTGGGATTGGCGCGTAGCACCGCAATGGAACTTGTGCAATGCGCCGGGGGCGGATGATGTAAAAGTGGCGAAGTCAAAAGTGAAAGCGGTGGGCGAATTTTTAAACAGTACCGACAAAATATTGGTGTGTACCCACGCTACGTTTCGATTTGCAGTAGATGAATTGGGTGTGGAAGCATTTGATGACCGCTTAATTGCAATTGATGAGTTTCACCATGTATCAAGCAACCCAGACAACAAGCTTGGTAGCCAACTGGGTGACTTTATTGGGCGCGATAAAGTGCATTTGGTGGCGATGACGGGCTCGTATTTTCGGGGCGATAGCGAAGCGGTGCTGGTGCCTGCTGACGAGGCTAAATTTGAAACTGTGACCTACACTTATTATGAGCAGCTAAATGGCTATGAATGGTTAAAGTCGCTCGACATTGGTTATTTTTTCTACAGCGGCGCGTATGTAGGCGCGATTGCCAAGGTGCTTGACCCGAAGCTTAAAACCATTGTGCATATTCCTAACGTAAATTCGCGCGAGAGCTTGAAAGATAAGCAGCGCGAGGTAGACGAAATAATGAATGGCTTAGGGCAATGGAAGGGCGTTGATGAAGCCACGGGCTTTCATATGGTGTTGGCGCAGGATGGGCGCACGTTACGCGTGGCAGACTTGGTTGACGATGCAGATCCTGCGCGGCGGTCGCGCGTATTAAGCGCATTAAAAGACCCCGCGCAAAAAAATAATCGCGACAATGTGGACGTGATTATTGCGCTGGGCATGGCCAAAGAAGGCTTTGATTGGATTTGGTGCGAACATGCGCTAACGGTTGGCTACCGCAGTAGCTTGACTGAAATTGTGCAAATTATTGGCCGTGCAACGCGGGACGCGCAAGGCAAAGAGCGCGCGCGATTTACCAACTTAATTGCAGAACCCTCGGCCATTCAGGGTGCCGTGGCGGAAGCGGTAAACGATATGTTGAAAGCGATTTCGGCAAGCTTACTCATGGAGCAGGTGCTGGCACCCCGCTATGAATTTACGCCGAAAAACGCGGGGCCAATGGAAGGCTTTGAATATGGCGATGGCGGATATGTTGAAGGTGGCCGTAAATATGGGCGTCAACACGCATACCGGTCAAATTCACGTAGAAATTAACGGGCTCACCACGCCAAAAAGTACAGAGGCCGCCCGTATTTGCAAAGAAGATTTGAACGAACTGGTGACTAAATTTTTGCAAGATAAAACCACCGTTGAGCGCGGTTTGTTTGACAAAGAAAACACCCTCCCTGAAGAACTTACCGTCATGCGCATGGGCAAAATTGTGCGTGAAAGCTATCCCGATTTAAGCAATTTGGATCAAGAGGCGGTTCGGCAACACGCCATTGCGGCTGTGAACGTGACGCAACAAGCCAAGGCGTTGATCGCGGGGGCAGATGCAAATGGCAGCGGCAGTCCCAGCGGTAGTGCTGTAGGTGAAAACACAGCGTTGCTGGATGGTGTGCGTAAGTTTGTTAATGTGCGCGATTTGGATATTGACCTTATTGATAGCATTAACCCGTTTGACGCCGCGTATGCCGTGCTGGCCAAGGCAATGGATGAAAAATCGCTGCGGCAAGTGCAAGCAAGCATTGCAGCGAAGAAGCTAAGTATTCCCGAAGTTGAGGCGCGAGCGTTAGCTGAACGCGCATTGCAGTTTAAAAATGATCGGGGGCGCTCGCCTGAAATTACCGCCGCCGATCCGTGGGAAAAACGCATGGCCGAAGGCGTGGCCGCATTTGCCCGCTACCGCGCGCAGGCAAAAGCGGCGCAGGCCGGCTTGGGAGCTTAAAGCCATGTCTGAAATGGACGATGATGCACTTCTGGAGGCGTTAGGCGTTGACGTTGTTCCACTACAAACATCGCGCTACACGCCACGGGAAGAGCGCATTATTGCGGGTTTTGAGGATATTCTGCGGTTCCATCAAGCGCATGGGCGTGCCCCTTTTCATGATGAAGATGGCGACATTTTTGAACGTCTGTACGCGGTGCGCTTAGATCAATTGCGCAAGCTGCCGGAAGCGCAAGTGCTGTTAGCGGCATTGGACAGCCCAAAATTGCTCGGTAGTTCTGCCGCAACCATTGCGAACGCCAGCGAACTTGACGAAGACGCCCTACTGGCGGCGTTGGGCGCGGGAGATGCGGATGGCGATGGGGATGCGGATGGTCAGGTGGATAACATTAATGTGCTGCGCCACGTGCGCTCACACGCAGAAAAGCGGGCAGCCGACGAAATTGCTGATCGAATACCGTGCGCTGATTTTAAATACTTCAAACCGTTGTTTGAGCAGGTTGAGCGTGATCTTAAATCAGGAACGCGCAAAACGTTGCGCTACGGGCGCGATACCAGCATCACAAAGGGAAATTATTTTGTAGTGGCCGGGCAACTGGCCTACGTAGCTGATATTGGCGAACCACTACTCACAGCCCTAGGCAAAAACGATGCGCGATTGCGTGTGATTTACAACAACGGCACAGAGAGTAACTTATTGCTGCGCTCACTGCAAAAAGCGCTTTACAAAGATGACGCTGGCCGCCGCATTACCGAACCCGACAATTACATCGGCCCGTTATTTGGTGACGCCCCAGAAGCTGCGGATATTGCAAGCGGCACAATTTACGTGCTGCGCAGTTTATCTAGCCACCCATTTGTGGCTGAGCATCGCGAGCTGATTCATAAAATTGGCGTAACGGGCGGCAAGGTAGAAACCCGCATTGCTGGGGCAGATAAAGATGCAACTTATCTTTTGGCGGCTGTTGAAGTGGTGGCCACCTATAAGTTGCACAACATAAACCGCATTTCTTTAGAAAATATCTTTCACCGCCTTTTTAGTGCAGCGCAGCTTGACCTGACGATAGACGACCGCTTCGGAAACCCGGTAAAACCTAGGGAGTGGTTTTTAGTGCCCCTTCACGTCATAGACGAGGCGGTGCAGCGAATTAAAAACGGTTCGATTACCAAAGTTACCTACGATCCGAAACAAGCGCAACTACGACCAGAGGCCTGAAGATTACGCTGAAAATGCCCTATAATAGGGCATCTTCAGCCAATCAAAGCGACCTACACCACCAAATACGGCATTCTAATGCCGGGCAACGCAGCATCAAAATCCTTCACGTTGCGCGTGACCAACAGCAAATTATTTTCTTGCGCCGTTGCGAGAATAATCGCATCCGGCAACTTCATCCGCCGCTCTCGGCGCAGATCAACGGCACGGGCTGCAATGGATTCATCGATTTGAATTATTTCAAATCCGGCTAAAAACCCGCGTGTGATGGCGGCATTATCAGCGTCGCTACCGGTCATCACTTCCATCCAGGTGATGATGCTGATGGCGCAAGTTTTATAGTGGTCAAATTCAGTTTGTGCGGCTTCGATACCGTTTAAATAATCGATGAGAATATTTGAATCGAATAGCGCTTTCATGCGCTAGCGTTCCCACTCGTCACGCAGAGCTTGCTGCTGGGCGACTGCATCCACCGGTTTTGCATTAGCTGATTTTTTCCAAGCGCCAAAGGCGTTTGGTTGCACCGCGTTCTCGACCACATATTTTGCTACCGCTTGGCGGATTACGTAGGCGCGCGAGAGGTTGTGGCGCTCTTCGATTTTTCTGAGTGCTTCAATTTGTGCGTCTGGGAGTTCAATTATGGTTCGCATGATTTAAACCTGTAGCAATGATGACGATGATAGTCATCATAACGAAAAAACGTGATGCGTGCAAATACGTACTTTTCCCAAAAATTTAGCTGTAAAAAAGCCCGAAACGCCCGTAAATAGGGCGTTTCGGGCTTTATGGGGTGCTAAATTAGGTGCTAGCAGCTAGGTTTTAACTAATTGCTGCTAACAACAATCTACCCATATCCGCCGGGTTTTTAGTCACTTTAATGCCGCATTCCTCCATCACGGCTAGCTTTTCCTGCGCTGTACCCTTGCCGCCAGAAATAATGGCACCAGCGTGGCCCATACGCTTTCCTGGAGGTGCTGTTACGCCGGCGATGAAGCCTACTACTGGCTTTTTCATATTGTCTTTAATCCAGCGCGCACAGGTTTCTTCGGCGTCGCCGCCAATTTCGCCGACCATAATCACTGCATCGGTTTCAGGATCATCATTAAACATGCGCATGATGTCGATGTGCTTCATGCCGTTTACTGGATCGCCGCCAATGCCTACGCAGGTGGATTGGCCTAAGCCTAAATCCATCAACTGGCCTACCGCTTCATAGGTGAGCGTGCCGGAGCGCGATACTACGCCGATACGGCCTTTTTTATGAATATGGCCGGGCATAATGCCGATTTTGATTTCGTCAGGCGTAATCACACCTGGGCAATTTGGGCCGATCAAAATTGTCGATTTGCCTTGCATGCGGGAGCGGGTGCGAATCATGTCGCGTACTGGAATGCCTTCAGTAATGCAAATAACGAGTTCTAAGCCAGCATCAACGGCTTCGTCAATGGCGGCAGCAGCGAACGGTGGCGGTACGTAAATTACGGATGTAGTGGCACCAGTTTGTTTTACGGCTTCTGCTACGGTGTCATAAATTGGAATGCCTTCGTAGCTTTGGCCGCCTTTTTTAGGCGTGACGCCAGCGACGTAACAGTTAGCGCCATTTGCGTATTCCTTACCCATTTTAGTGTGGAACATACCGGTTTTGCCGGTGATACCCTGGGTGAGTACGCGGGTGTTTTTGTTGATTAGAATGCTCATTTTTTTCCTTAACCTGTTTTTCTCGATTGGTCATGAAAGCCATCGAGAACCATAAGAATGTTGTTTGGGGATAACCGTCGCGCGGGCTTTGGGGTGGGACTACCCCTTCGCAGCCGCCACCACACGCTCCGCCGCTTCGCCCATATTGTTGGCTGAAATAATTGGCAGGCCGGATTCTTTTAGCAATTGGCGGCCCAATTCTTCGTTAGTGCCCTTCATGCGCACCACTAGCGGCACCTTTAGCTGCACTTCACGGGCTGCGGTGATAACGCCGTTGGCGATCACATCGCACTTCATGATGCCACCAAAAATATTAACCAAAATGGCTTTTAGGTTCGGGTTCTTCAGCATGATTTTGAAGGCTTCGGTTACTTTTTCAGTCGTTGCACCGCCGCCTACGTCGAGAAAGTTGGCGGGTGATCCACCGTATAGCTTGATAACGTCCATCGTTGCCATGGCCAAGCCTGCACCATTTACTAGGCAGCCGATGTCGCCATCGAGGGAGATATAGGTTAAATCAAACTTTGATGCTTCAACTTCAGCTGGATCTTCTTCGTCAAAATCGCGCATGGCGACGATTTCTGGATGACGATAGAGTGCGTTGGCATCAAAATTTAGCTTGGCATCGAGCGCCATAATTTTGTTGTCGCCCGTGTAGATTAGTGGATTGATTTCGGCCAAGGAACAATCGCATTCATCAAACATTTTATAGAGGCACTGCATAAACTCAGCCCCTTGTTCGATGGCTTGTTCCGGAATACCAATTTTGCGCGACACATCAAGCGCGTCGGCTGCGGTTAGGCCCACAACAGGATCGATATGCACCTTGTGGATCAACTCGGGCGTGTGTTCGGCAACGTGCTCAATATCCATGCCGCCCTCGCTAGAAGCCATCAGCGTCACTTCTTGCGTAGCGCGGTCAACCACCATGCCGACGTAGAGTTCTTTTTTAATATCAGCGCCGGATTCAACGTAAATGCGCTTTACCACTTGACCCGCAGCCACGGTTTGCGCGGTAATCAAGGTCATGCCTAAAATTTGGCCTGCATAAGTGCGCACTTCGTCGAGCGACTTCGCTACTTTTACGCCGCCGCCTTTACCGCGACCACCGGCGTGAATTTGCGCTTTAACAACCCAAACTTTACCGCCCAATGTTTCTGCAGCTTTCACCGCTTCATCGACGCTAAAACACGCGATGCCACGCGGGGTGGCTACGCCAAATTTGCGCAGGATTTCTTTGCCTTGATATTCATGAACATTCATTGATGTGCGTCCGTTTTGTAGTGATTGAGATAAATGGGAATGTGCTGCATTGGGATGACAAACTTAATGCGTTAATTCAAGCCGACTTTCGACGCGGTCAATCCGTTCGCTCATGCGATTAATGGCCACTTGCTGACCGGCGATCGAGCTACCAAGGTGACCAATATGCTGAATAGTAGACGCCTGCCCCGCTTCGAGAGTGGCAAGCCGTGCTTTAACATCTTTAAATTCACCGAGCATGGTAGCGCGCATGTCTTTAAGCTCCATGCGTAGCGCTTTTAAATGCTCGAGAACAATATTGTCGACGTTGTCATTCATACTTTAACTCCTTCGATGGAAAGCAGCATCTTGCGTAAGCGCTACGTCGCTAAGCTTACTACTTTAACTTTTTCTATTTTAACAGCTTATCGCCCCAAACTTGAGCCAGTTGCTGCTGCCAAGACTCACACTTTTTCTGATTCTGGCGTGGCGTTAGCTGAGGGTTGCGTGCCTTTGTACCAAGTGGGGTAATACTTTGCCACCGCTGGTGAATTAAGCGCCAAGGCGTGGCAGCCGCCGAGCTGAAATGGCCGTAGATTGGCCGGTTGCGTGCCTTGGCCTGCCATGGTTTGAAACGCGGTGGTGGCAACTACGCCAATTAAATCCGTGGTGTGCGTGCAGCCGTTGGTTCCACCCAGTAAATCGCGCACTTTGGCGGTAAACCCAGGGCGAATAGATAAACCGATCAACTTTTTGTAATCCGGTGCTATTTGGTTGCATGTGCCCGGATAGGGCATGGCGTCGATTGCCGCTGCTGCATCAACTATCGTGAGCATTCGGTCTACCGTAATGCGCAACCACATTTCATGTACTTTCTCGCCCGGTTCGCGGATGCCGGACGCGAGTTTAAATGGCACGCTTTTGGTGTCGACCAGATGACCTTCGATGTCAAAACAACCGTCATCCCGTAAGTATCCGCGCGTAGAAATGGCTCGGTGATGTAGCGGCTGGCGCGCAGAACTTGGTTCGGATAGTGGCATAGTTATTTCAGAACTTCAGTCTAAGTTGGCGCTTAACCAGTCTGCCGCAAACTACGGATCGCCGCTGCAAACTCTTGGCCTGACTGCACGCGTTTTTCTAAATCTTTTTCAAGCGACATATCAATCAAGTCGCGCACGTATTGCGGCAGCGCAGGGTTGTATTCCAAAATATTTGGATGCTCTTGGTTCGCAATTTTAAACATCAATTGCGTCATAGATTCGCCCTCAAACGGCAAGCGGCCGCAAGTCATTTGATACAGCATCACGCCGAGCGAAAATAGGTCAGAACGGCCGTCAATTTTCTTGCCCGCCAATTGCTCAGGCGACATATAGCTTGGTGTGCCCAGCACCATGCCGGTTTTAGTTTTGGAAGAATCTGTAACGCGCGCAATGCCGAAGTCGGTAATTTTTACAACGTCTAAATCAGCGTCGTACATAATATTTGCGGGCTTAATATCGCGGTGCACAATGTTGAGCTTATGCGCATGGCCTAGTCCTTCGGCGACACGCTCGACAATGCTCAACACGCGGTTAAGCTCCAGCAAATTAGGCATTTTTGTGTGCGGCGCTAAATCTTTGCCTTTTAAAAATTCCATGGCGATAAAGGCTAGATCGTGCTCCTCGCCCGCATCATAAATTTTAACGATATTTGGATGGTCTAATCTGCCTGCCGATTCGGCTTCGCGGAAGAATCGTGCCTTGGCTTCGTCCAACTCATCGCCTTCAAATTCAGCTGACAGCGCCATGGTTTTAATCGCCACCTCACGACCAATTTTAGGGTCTTTACCCAAATACACCACACCCATCGCGCCCTTGCCCAACTCACGTTCAATCGCGTAGCGACCAAGCGTTGGCTTTTCGCCCGAACCGCTTAACACCATCGTGGCTGCGTTGGTGCGGGCGGCTGAAGAGCCGCCTAAAATAATGGTTTCCGACATGGTCTTCGCGCGCGCGGTGCGTTCTTCTACGTCACGGAATTTAGGGTCGTTAGACTTAATAAACATGAACGCACTTTCAGCTTTATTAAACTGCCGACGTCGTTCAAAATCAAGTGCAAGTGAGTACACATTTTCAAGCAGCTGCTCATCCACCGGGCATTTGCGGAATTTATCAAACGCCATATCGAGTTGACCTTGCTGCTGAAACGCTAAGCCCAACATGCGGTTAGATTCTGCACCTTCGGCATCAGATTTTTCTTTGCCGCGCTCAGTCATCAAGAAGCGCTTAGTGGTCAATAACAAGTGACCGACGAAAAGCAAAATCGCGGGCAACATTAGCTGCACCCAAATGCCCGCGCCCATCATAAAGCCAAAGTGTGCACCCACCAATGCGACCAGCAATGCTAAGGTAAATGCCGCAGCGGGGCCTGCGCGCAATCTTGGTAACAACACAATTAAGTAAATAGCCGTAAGCAATAACACCAACAAGCTCACCCACTTACCCCAAGCTGGTTCAACAAAAAAATGTTCCTGCAAAATACTGGACACCGAATGCGCTAATGTTGTGACTGGATCGGTATTGGCGTTTACCGGCGTTACTTGCGTGGCACCCGTGCCTTGGGCTGTTGCGCCGATGAGCACAATTTTATCTTTGTATTTTGATGCGGGGATTTTGTCGGAATAAACATCAAAAAATGAATCTGTTGGAAACGCCGACTGGCCGCCTTTATCTTTGTAAAAATACGTGCGCATCGAAGTAGAAACATCGGTACGAATTTTTAGCTTCCCGATGCGTACTGATTCGCCCAATGTTGCTTTCACATCAGCAGGTACTAAATTCAAGCTTTTTGCAGCGACCGCCACGGAATACGACGCAAATTGCTGACCAAAATAATCGAGCACTAAAGGTTCTGTGCGAATCGCGCCGTCGGCCGGGTCGGGGCGAGAGGACAATATCCCTAGCGATGCGGCACCCGTGGCCAAAGACTCAATAGGATACAAAAATCCGTTACCAGAAAGCACGGAATTTTCGCCACCCGTCACGCCGCCAAGCGCATAGGCGCTGATCATCGCGGGCAAGGGTTTGTCGGCTTTACCAACTGGCGACTCGGTGCTGAGAGAACCTGAAAAATTGGTTGGCAGCACGACTGAACCGGCTTTTTTGATGCTGGCGGCCAATTTACGATCCGCATTTAGTGTTTGCTCAGCTTCGGTAAGCAAGGCACCAAACTGCGCTAAATCGCCCGACGGGGCAGCAGCAGCGGGCAGAGTTGAGGCAGCACCAACAGCACTGGACAATGGGGCGTCCGGCGCGGCTGCGGGGGTGATGGATTTGTTGTAAATGACGAGCAAATCATTGATATAGCGCAGACCAGGGTCTTGCTGCGGCTCAAAGAAAAATATGGTGTTGCCAATTACTTTTGCGTTGGCAGCACCGAGCTTATCAATCATTTTCGCGTGCACTTCACGCGACCACGGCCAGCGACCGATGTTGGCGATGGACTGATCGTCAATGGCGATGATGGCGATTTTATCGCTGGGTGATTTTGATGTGGCAACTACGCCTAAATCATAAGCCTTGGTTTCAATCGCATCGAAGAAGTTTGTAACGCGCGTGAGCGCCAAAATAACAAGCACCACAATTAGCGCAAAAAACCAATCTTTAGTCCAAAAGCCTTCTTTTTTTAACACGGAATTTCCTTATAAATTTAGGCGCAATTCGTTGAAGCTGGCGTCGCTTCTATTCCATGATTGTACCAAAGCTAAGTTATGCCTTGTTTGTTAACGCATTTCCGTCGACCCCGGTCTTGTTTCTAGGCGAAAAAATAGGCCGAAGACGGCCTATCCACAAATAAAAAACAGGCCGGAAACGGCCTGTTTTCGGGCATCTTCAGACATCATGTACGCTACGCCATAAACCCAATATCAGTCTTCGAGAATCGGTACAGGTTTGGAAACACGATGCCCATATCTGATTGCGGCACACCAAACCACTTGATCAATGTAGCGCCATATTGCGAAACGCTGGTAGTAGGAATCCATCGGCC
>JAYUOW010000169.1:0-1621 GCA_043760555.1 Betaproteobacteria bacterium | reverse complement strand
GCCATGATAGATTGGGCAGAAGCCCATACGGTGGGCTTCTCGGCGGTGGCATCATCTGGAAAGTTAGGTGATATTCGGCTTGCTGAAATTCTCGATTTTTATGCTAATGACGGCCACACCCAAAGCATTGTCGTGTACATGGAAGGCGTGCGCCACAGCCGCAGTTTTATGAGTGCGTTGCGCGCGGCCACACGAATAAAACCGGTGATTGTGTTGAAGGCGGGGCGCAGGTACACCAATGAAAACGTGCATCAGCCCGCACTCACCCATGCGGGTGCCATTATTGGAGCAGATGACGTGTTTGATGCGGCATTAAAGCGCGCTGGTGCAGTGCGGGTTGATAGTTTTGTGCAGCTATTTTCTGCCGTAAAATGTTTAGCCTCCCGCTTCAAGCCTGTGGGGAATCGACTCGGCATCGTGAGTAACGGCGCAGGCCCAGCGCTGTTGGCCGCCGATTATGCCCTGCTGCGCGGCGTGGCCGTAGCGCAGCTACAAGAGGGTAGCTTGGCGGCGATTAGCCACGCGCTACCCCTAGCAAATATTGTCCAAAACCCAATTATTTTAGGTGATAGCGCCACAGCGGGCCAATACACCATTGCCGTGCAAACCTTGGCGCGCGATACCAATGTCGATGGCATATTAGTTATCGTCTCACCCTTGCCAGGCACTGAGATTGCCGACATTGCCGCTGCCGCCTTGCAAAGCCTGCCGGACATTCAAAAGCCAGTAATGGCTTGCTGGATGGGCGAAACGCGCGTGGCTGCCACGCGCCGCGCCGTTGAAGAAGCCAACGTCCCCATGTTTCGCTTACCCGAAGCAGCGGTAGATGCGTTCGCTAATATCGCCGCCTTTTACGCTAATCAACAGTTGTTGATGCAAACTGCGCCACCGTATAAAAACCAACAGCAAGATGGTGCACCTGATATTGAAAGTGCCACGCAAATTATTGTAGATGCATTGCAGCAAGGCCGCACCCTGTTAAGTGATATCGAAGCCAAGCGCTTGCTTGCAGCTTTCCATATTCCCGTCGCGCCGACCGAAATAGCGCGGTCTGCCGAAGACGCGGTAATAGTGGCTAAAGCGCTGGGCTATCCGATTGTAATGAAAATTAATTCGCCCGACATCACCCACAAAACCGAAGTGGACGGCGTGGTGCTAAACCTAAAAAGTGCTGCGCAAGTGCATGCCGTGTTTGAAAATTTAATTGCCGATGTGGCTGCGCGCGCACCAACCGCGCGGCTTGATGGCGTGATACTGCAACCAATGGTGGCAAAACGCCATGGCCGCGAAATTTATGTAGGCATGGTGCGTGATAATTTATTCGGGCCAGTGGTGAGCTTTGGCGCGGGTGGCATTATGGTCGAAATGTTTAATGATCGAACCGTAGAGCTGCCTCCCATCAATTCCTACATCGCAAAAAGAATGATCGCGCGTTCGCGCATCGGCGCGCAATTAGGCGCATGGCGCGGCCTGCCTGCGTGCAAGGAAGATGCCCTCGAAACTATTTTGCTACGCGTATCTGAAATGCTCTGCGCGCTCCCCTGGCTGCGCGAGCTAGATATCAATCCCATCATCATCGATGAAAGTGGTGCGACGGTCGTCGACGCGCGTATCGTCGTGG
>JAYUOW010000168.1:0-1622 GCA_043760555.1 Betaproteobacteria bacterium | reverse complement strand
GTAAGCGTAGCGCCAATATCGATATAGCGCCTTCCCACAGGCTCAGCAATTGGCTTTATTCCCAAGCGTTTTATGACCGCACTTGATTTCGGATCGCTCGTCAGAATCGATTGATTTACCGCTTCAAACGTCATTACAGTATGTGTTGTTACATCGTAGGCAAGAATTGAGCTTGCGTGAAATAATAAGTAGCTAAATGCAGTAGTCTGAATGGTTTTTAGTTTCATTTTTTGGTCTGTATATTTAATTTTTAAATTTGATCTACCTGTTATTTACTGGCGGGTGATAAATCAGGTAATTCTTGTAGGTCTTTGATTGCCTCTCGCATTCGTCCCGTATGCTCAGAGCCGAAACCGTGTTTCGTAAATTCATCCAGTCTTATTTTTAAAAATTCTGCACCCGCAGCAGCATCTTGTCTAGATTTTGCCCGCCAGCAGTCAGCTTCTCCAACCCGAAAGCCCAAATCCGGCTTTGCCGAATCCTGCGGCGTCAGCAACAAGTTTTGGCCTATGAGCCATAGTTTGCGTTTGCCGTTTTGATCCACATCGTTTGTCACTATCCATGTGACGTTGCCGTAGCCAGGCTTGATTGCGGTCGGCACGCTAATCGGCATATTGGCCGTTACCGAGTTTGAAGCGGTGGCTGGAAAGCGATACTTACCATCAGCCTTGGTATACATGCCCGCTGTTTTTTGACACCAGCGGCTGTTGTGCCCAAAGCCTGTGCCACCACCGCCGTAATAAGCCACCAGTACATAAGCGCCTTCAATGGGCTGCTTGGTCACACTATCCATTACCGTGCCGGTTAGCTCGTAAGGTGCGTTGTCTTTAGGCGCGGGGGCTGAACAAGCCGTGAGTGAAATTGATGCAATGGCTAGTGATGCTAGCCGTTGGCAGCGCCTATTTTTGATGCGTTGCGGGTTGGTTGCGTTTTGCATTTACGTTTCCTTTTTAATTGCTTTGGTCATCTACTGGAGGGCTTGCAGTACGCTTGTAGAATACGCGCCATGTGCTTGTAGAGTGTCTATTTTAGGGCGTCTTCAGGTGCTTAATGCAGCTTTAAATTAAGCTTTAGACAGCCTTTCGTTTGATCGTGGCGTGGCGTCGCGCTTCATCCGCATTGCACCCTACATCGACTCAATCCGCCATATCCCATCTTCGCCCAGCATGATTTTCACCGAGAAGGCGCGCTTCACACCACCCACATCGCGAATGAGCGTGACCTCGCCCACGTCTTCGCCCGCCGTCACGGCACCTATGCCGCCAATTTGATTCGCAAACGCCGCCAAATCCGTCCCCAACGCCGAAAATATCTCATCATACTTCGCCCGCGCATGGCCGAAGAACTGGTTTAGCGCGGCGGCTTTGTTGTTGGCTTTGAGATGGTCAATTAGCGTGGTGTATACCGCGCGGACAACCGCGATGGTGTTGCTGCTGTCCACCACCGTCACCGTGCGGGTATCCTCTAGCAGCACAGCACCCATATCATCGCGCAGCAATACCCACGGCGTGTAGACGCCCGGGGTGTCGTAGGTGCAGCTTAGAATATCAACATTAGGATTGCTGGGGCTTTTCGGCGTAAATTGCGCACCAAAATTGATATTACGGGTTGGGTTATGGCAG
>JAYUOW010000167.1:0-13474 GCA_043760555.1 Betaproteobacteria bacterium | reverse complement strand
ATTTGTTCAGAAGTCATCATTTTTGATAACCAACTTTAGCGGTAAACATGCGTAAACCACGCGGCAATGTCTTCAATTTCTTCGCCGCACAAGCTGTGCTGCATCGGGTACTCGCGCCATTGCACGCTAAAACCCTGCGCTTCTAAGTTTTGCTCGGATTCGCGCGCCAGCTTCAACGGCACCACGGGGTCTTGCGTGCCGTGCGCCATTAAAATGGGAATGGCGGCGTTTGCGGCGCTTTTTTCAGCGGCAAGCGTATCGGCGAGGGTAAGGTAGGTAGAAAGTGCTAAAACGCCGCCGAGCGGTTTTGGATGGCGCAGTGCAGTCTGCAATGCAATCGCGCCGCCTTGTGAAAAACCAGCCACCACAATTTTGTGCGACGCAATGCCGCGTGTAATTTCATTTTCAATCAACGCGTTGATAGACACCTGCGATTGCCGCACGCCAACTTCATCCGGTTTACGTGCAATGTCGCTCATTGAAATATCGTACCAAGCGGGCATCACGTGGCCGTTGTTTATCGTTACCGGGCGCGATGGCGCTTGGGGGAAAATAAAGCGAAGCGGTAGGTTTATGGGTAGTGATAATTCTTTGATAACGGGTACAAAATCCCAACAATCAGCTCCCAAGCCGTGCATCCAAATTACGGTGCCGATTGGGTTAGCGCCGGTGCAAAGTTCTACGTGTTCGATTAGGTTTGGCATAAGAATAGTTTAGAAATTAATCGTTTAGATGGCTGAAGAAGCCCTATTTTCGGGTATCTTCAGGGTATTGTTGAACACAAAAACGGTGGATTGCCGGTTTGGTTTAGTTAACGCCGCGTGTTCATTTTATGTGCTGCTGCGCATTTACGTAAGAACGAAGAACCGCATTGATACGCGTCTGATAGCGTGTTCCACTGTGCTTGAAAAATTCAATAACATCCTCGTCAATGCGCAAAGAAATCAGTTTTTTTGCGTGCGGAAAATCCACCGCCTTTACCCAAACAGCGTCTGGTCGAAACGGCGCGTCACTGGTGTCTATTTGATCGTCTGGCATAGCTGCGATTGCCTCAAGCTCTGCACGTTCGCTGGGGGTAAGCGGCGGCGGCGGATTATTAAGGTCAAGGGTTAGCTTCACGATAGCGCTTTTGCTCATAGGGAACGGCCTTTCTGGCAGAAATGATGCGAATGGTTTCCTCATGCCGAACTGTGTAAACCACGAATAAAACTGCTGGATCGGCATAGCCAATGGTGACCCAGCGATCTTCTCCGTAGTCCTCACGCCCGTCGTATATTTCGATACGGCCAATGTCGAAGAACACCCGTGTAGCAACGTTGAAACTCACGCCATGCTTGGCTTTGTTGCTCGCTGCTTTGGCTGCATCCCAATCGAAGTTCATGGGTGTATTGTATCTACATTCGTAGTTACGCGCAATCCGCAGTTTCGCATACCGCCACGTTTTCGCTTGAACGCCATGGCACTCACCTTACCCACTCTCGCGGCCGCAGTCGAAGCAACAGGATTGACGCAAGTACAAAGCTCTGCGTGTTCGATTACGTTTGGAATAAAAATAGTTTTAGAATGTGATTTTGGATTCAAAATTGAAGTGCAATTTTTTCGCACCGTCTGCGTTCAAATCAAGGGGATGGTTGGCGATGCACAAATGAATAGGTCAGCTTAAACTTTTTTGCCTCGACACCTTAAATCGACCGCTACGTCGGGTTATACCCTCAAGGGGTACCAAGCGGCAAAGAACGCCTAACCCAGCCTACCGTTCTTATTGTAAAAAGTTCACGCTCGTCCAATTCGGTGAGTAATTATTATGCATTTTCTAGAATATGCGGCAGAAATGATTAAGCGGCATTATGCTGTTGGAGATTTTGACATCATCGATCTAGACTTTATCGCCAGTGATGCTGCGCTAGATCGGGACGGAAACTCGTTAGGAAAAACAAGGAGCGAAGTTGTTGACGATGGGTTGGGGATTGCTAGTTTTCTACTCGGCACCGGTGATTTTGAGCCACTGGTTAATCCATTCCCGGGCGAAGACTCTCTCCCTTTTTCGCCTTTTGATGGGACCATTGATGCCTACCTTCAAGCCGCAAAAACTGCCATGCTTGATGAAAAGTTGCCGTTGCCGGGAGGCTGGTATTTTTGGCTTCGAAAAGCGGAGGTTGGAACGGAGCCACCACCGATACCGTTTGAGGTTGCACTCAGATTTGCGCATAAGTTGGAGCAGACGTAAAACTTCGCACCCAGAATCCGGTTCGTTACGGACACCCCCTCAAATACCTGCCACACAACGGTGCTTTAAACTCTTCAGTCCCGAACGCTGGGTAAGCTTCATCTGGCAAATTTGGTTGCTTGAGTCTACTCCGCGTAGACGCCCTAGGTTAGGGCGTCTCCAAGGTATCTTTAACGAGAAATTACACCGTTTTTGGCGCTGATTTCGGCTCGGGTTTAGGTCGAAAAGCCACAATCACTTCACCCCGCGTCTCCAACCGCGGCCCGCCTAGCAAATCCACGCAATAGGGCACAGCCGCAAATATCCCCACTTCATCGCGCAGTGCCGATCCCGCTGCCGCTTTAAATCCACCCAACGTCTGCGCAATCGCCTTCGGCTGTCCGGGTAAATTGATAATTAAACACGCGCCTCGCGTTACCGCGATTTGCCGCGACAAAATAGCGGTGGGCACGAAGCACAAACTAATCTGGCGCATGCGTTCGCCGAAGCCGTCCATTACGCGGTGCGCGATGGCTGCAGTGGCGTCAGGCGTCACGTCGCGCGGGGCGGGGCCGGTGCCGCCGGTGGTGAGCACTATGCAGCAGCCGTCCACATCTACCAATTGCACTAACGCGGCTTCGATTGTGGCTTGGTCGTCTGCTACTAATTTTTCAACGAAGGTTACCGGGTTAAAAAGTGCGCGCGAAAGCCACTCGCGTAGCGCGGGAATGCCCGCATCTACGTACACGCCAGCGCTGGCGCGGTCGCTGGCGGACAGCAGGCCAATTTTTACGGGGGCGTACACCGCGCTCATTCTTCTTTCGATTGCGCCATGATTAAACGATGCACTTCTTTGTATAGCAGTCGATAGTGTTTTGGTGGCTTTTTGGCGGCGCGTTCTACTTTGGTTTCGGCGATAATTTCCGCCATGGCTTCCACATCAACAGCCGGAAATTTCAGCGCAAAGGCCGCCAAATCAGCCGGTTCAGCCAACATGCGGTCGCGCCAACCTTCGGCCAAATGCGAGTACGCAATTTGCTGTTGTGATGGCGCTTTAAGTTCGGCGTACTGGGTGGCGATGGGTTCTACATCTTCGATTAAGCGCATCAATTTGCCGATGTATTGCAGATTGCGTTTGCGGGCGGTGTGCTTGCTGGGTGCAATTTTTTTGATTGAAACCAGCGCTTCGTAAAGCTCGGGCGTTAAAGGGAATTTTTTAAGTGTATCGTTTCCCAGCTTCGATAGCGCTTCGCCTAAGTCTTGCAAGGCGTGCGAATCGCGTTTGCGCTGACTTTTACTGATAACATTTAGGTCTTCATCTTCATCTATTTTATGCATGTGCTTTTACCGCAAGCCGTTCTGGTTTGCGTTCTTTTAAATTAAGCCTTGCATTCTAACCTATCGAGCCACCGTTGATACCCAAAACTGCCGAAATTGCCGTCCAAAAAGCCCCGCAAAATCCCCCTAATTTGCAAGAAATTGCCCAGTTTGCCCTTGAACGCGCGAAAGCCTGTGGCGCTACCGCTGCAGAAGTTGAGATTTCTACCAGCGTTGGCCAAAGCGTTTCGGTGCGGCTAAAAGAGGTGGAAACCATTGAATATAACCGCGATAAGGGCATGGGCATCACCGTGTATCTGGGCCAACAAAAAGGGGCGGCCAGCACGTCTGATTTATCCCGCGACGCCATTATTCGCACGGTGGAAGCGGCCTGTGCGATCGCTAAATACACCGAAGCCGATGAATTTAGCGGCTTGGCTGATCCATCGCGATTGTTCAAAGATGCGCTGCCCGAACTAGGTTTAAATCAGCCGTGGGTTTTATCGGTGGACGACGCCATTAAAATCGCCGTGGAATGCGAAGGCGCGGCCTACGCGGTGGATAAGCGCATCAATAATTCCGAAGGTGCTTCGGTTTCCACGCACACGTCGGATTTTATTTACGCTAATAGCAATGGCTTTATGAATGGCTATCCGACCAGCCGCGCTAGTTTAAGCGTGGCGGTGATTGCCAGTGACGCAAACGGCATGCAGCGTGATTACTGGTACACCAGCGCGCGGGGCGAAGTGGGGCTTGAATCTGCAGCGCATGTGGGCACCATTGCAGGGCAGCGCACGGTGGCGCGTTTGGGTTCAAAACGCATTGCTACGTGTGAAGCGCCGGTGTTGTTTGACAACACGTCGTCCGGTAGTTTAATCGGCAGTTTTGTGGGTGCGGTGAGTGGTTCTAGCCTTTACCGTAAAGCCAGTTTTTTACAAGACAGCATGAGCCAACAGGTGTTTGCGCCAATGTTGCAAATACGTGAAGAGCCCCATTTACAGGGCGCCTCCAGCTCATCGCCCTTTGACGGCGAGGGGGTTGCGACAGTCGCGCGTGATGTGGTGCGTGACGGCGTGGTGCAGGGTTATTTTTTAGGCAGTTATTCGGCGCGGAAATTGGGGCTGCAATCTACCGGTAATGCGGGCGGCAACCATAATTTGCAGGTGAAATCAGGCGAGCTTGATTTTGCTGGATTGGTTAAAAAAATGGGGCGCGGATTAATCGTTTCTGAGCTCATGGGGCAGGGCGTCAATATGGTGACTGGCGACTATTCACGCGGCATCGCGGGCTTTTGGGTTGAAGGCGGTGAAATCGTGCATCCGGTTGAAGAGCTCACCATCGCCGGTAATATGAAAGATATGTACAAAGGCATCGTTGACATTGGTACGGATATAAATACTACCGGATCAAAGCATGTCGGCTCTATTTTGATTGATAAAATGTCGCTAGCAGGATAAAGCATGCCTTGGAGACGCCCGTATTTAGGGCGCCTCCAAGGCATTCATGCGCCGTTACTCGTTGATAAAACCAAAGGAGAACAACGTGCAAGCACTGTTAGCACTATCCCGTGCGATAGATTGGTTAAACGAAAAAATAGGGCACGTGGCTAATTGGGCGGTAGTAGCGTCGTGCGTCATTAGTGCTGGAAACGCCATGATTCGCTACGCGTTTGACATGAGCAACAACGGCTGGCTAGAAATTCAATGGTACTTATTTGCGGCCGTCGTTATGCTCGGCACGTCCTACGCTTTCCGCATGAATGACCATGTGCGGGTTGATATTTTGTACACCATGTTATCGCCGCGCGGACAAAAGTGGCTCGATCTGATGGGCACCATCATTTTTTTAATTCCAGTTTGCGTGGTGATCGCCTACATGGCGTGGCCGATTTTTGTTGATTCTTGGGTGGGTAACGAGATGTCGTCAAATTCAGGCGGCTTGATTCGCTGGCCGTTTAAAATTTTGCTGCCGATTGGTTTTGCACTGCTCACTTTGCAAGGCATTTCAGAAGTGATTAAGCGCGCGGCGGCGCTGGCTGGCATTGTAAAGCTTGAAGTGCGCTACGAAAGGCCGCTGCAATGATTCCTTTAGAATGGATGCCGCCGTTGATGTTTGGCGGCTTAATATTGTTCATGATAATTGGTTATCCGGTTGCCTTTACCTTGGCGGCATTGGGGTTGGCATTTGGCGTTGTCGCTATTGAGCTTGGGTATTTTCCCGCTAGTTTTTTGCAAGCTATTCCGCATCGTATCTTAGGTATTTTATCGAACGATTTATTGCTGGCGATTCCGTTTTTTACCTTCATGGGCACCATTTTAGAAAAGTGCGGGTTGGCCGAAGACATGCTCGATTCTATGGGGCAATTGTTCGGCACCGTGCGCGGTGGCTTGGGCTATTCCGTCATTTTAGTTGGTTTTATTTTGGGCGCTATTACCGGCACCGTCGCCGCGCAAGTGATCGCCATGGCGTTAATCGCCTTACCGGTGATGATGCGCTACAAATACAATATGCGCTATGCCACGGGCGTGTTGGCGGCATCCGGCACCATCACCCAGCTAGTGCCGCCTTCGCTGGTGCTGGTGGTGTTGGCTGACCAGTTGGGCAAGTCGGTGGGCGATATGTACAAAGGCGCGTGGGGCCCGTCAATATTGCAAATCGGCTTGTTTGTGCTGTACACATTCATCCTCACGCGCGTGAAGCCAGATTGGCTACCGGCTATGCCAAAATCGGATCGCACCATCGACGGTTGGCCGCTAGTAAAGCGCTGTTTGATGGGTATTATCCCGTGTGCCTTGCTGATATTTTTAGTGCTGGGTACCTTGCTGATGGGCTTGGCAACACCTACCGAAGGCGGTGCAATGGGTGCGGTGGGCGCACTGGTGTTGGCGGTGTATCGCCACCCGCAATTAGGCGATGCTAGCCGAAGAGTGGCGTGGTTAGGGCTTATCGCGGGTGGCATCGCCACCATGATCGGTATTTACGCGTTTAAATCCGTGCCGTTTAAAATCGCCGTCGCTATTTTGTACATAGCCATTGCGTGGCTGTGCATTCGGTCGGTGATGATTACTGATCTACGCGACCTTATTCGCAAAGCCTACGAATCCACATCGCGCTTAACGGCGATGGTAATTTTTATCCTCATTGGTTCATCGTGTTTTTCAGTCGTGTTTCAAGGTGTAAATGGCGGCCCGTGGCTTGAGCATATGCTTACCGGCTTGCCAGGCGGGGTGTGGGGCTTTTTAATTGTGGTGAATTTGTTCGTGTTTTTCATTGCCTTCTTCCTCGACTTTTTTGAAATCGTATTCATCATCGTGCCCCTATTGGCGCCCATCGCCAAGGTAATGTTGGCGCCGGTGGTGGGCGATGATGCTGCGCTAATTTGGTTTGGCGTGATGCTGTGCGTTAATTTGCAAACGTCCTTCATGCATCCGCCCTTCGGATTCGCGCTGTTTTACTTGCGTGGGGTCGCCCCGCCAGAAGTAAAAAGTGCCGATATTTATTGGGGCGCGCTACCGTTTGTGGCGCTGCAAGTCGTGCTTGTGGTGTTGGTTATCGCCTTCCCCAAACAGGTCACGATGTTCCTCGACGAGCCGGTAAAAGTTGATCTTAAAACCATTAAAATTGAGCTAGAAAGCGACATCAAAGTGCCTAGCAGTCCAGCAGACGCGGCCACGTCGCAAGACAACGGCAACGATGATTTAATGAAGTCACTCGGCGGCCAAGCCGAAACCAAAGAGGTCAAACCCGCTGCAGAATCAGCCAACGATGACTTGATGAAAGCACTGGGCGGCGCAACCGATGCGCCCGTTGAAAACAAAAAAGATGCGAAGGCGGGTGCCAATAAACCAAAGCCAAAAACGAAAGATGAATTGGTGGCAGAAGAGATTGAAAAGGCATTGATTAGCAAATAACGATCCCTTGAAGACGCCCGTAATTCGGGCGTCTTCAAGGCATCAATCGCCGCATTTTGACGTAAAAAAGCCCCGCAATTGCGGGGCTTTTTTACGGCAACTAATTTCTAAAAAAATTACTTCTTATCAGCAGTCGCCATAAAGCCGTCAAAGTTTTGCTCCGCTACGCGGAACCATAAAATCTGATCGTCGCGGAAGGCTTTCCATGAATCGTACACCTTCTTAAACTTCGGATTTTTCGCGCATTCTTCGGCATACACTTCGTTCGTCGCCGCATAACAGGCTGCCAATACTTCTTTGCTAAACGCTTTAAGCTGCACTTTATTGCCCACCAAACGCTTCAGCGCGGCTGGGTTCAGCGAATCGTATTTAGCCAGCATCCACGAATTAGCTTCGGCACACGCTGCTTCCAAAATCGCCTTGTACTCTGGCGGTAATGCCGCCCATTGCTTATCGTTTACGAACAAATCAAGCTCCGGACCACCTTCCCACCAGCCTGGATAATAGTAGTACTTCGCCACTTTAAAAAAGCCCAATTTTTCGTCATCATACGGGCCAACCCACTCGGCCGCATCGATAGTGCCTTTTTCAAGCGCGGGGTAAATATCGGCACCTGGAATTTGTTGTGGCACTGCGCCTAGCTTTGACAAAATGCGTCCCGCAAAGCCGCCGATGCGCATCTTTAGGCCTTTTAGGTCGGCTACCGTTTTAATTTCTTTACGGAACCAGCCGCCCATTTGCGCGCCCGTATTGCCCGCTGGGAAGTTGATAATGTTATAGCCTTTCAAAAATTCGCGCATCAATTCCAAGCCGCCGCCGTGCATCATCCACGCATTTTGCTGGCGCGCATTCATACCAAAAGGCACAGCGCATGCAAATGCAAAAGTTGGGTCTTTACCAAAATAATAATAGGGGGCAGTGTGGCAGCATTCAACTGTGCCGTCTTTCACCGCATCCATCGCTTGCAGTGGCGGCACAATTTCGCCACCAGCAAAAACTTGAATCGTAAACTTGCCGCCAGTAGCTGCGGCTACGCGCTTAGAAATAACTTCAGCCGCACCGTAAATGGTATCCAAGCTTTTTGGAAAGCTCGATGTGCAACGCCACTTAATGGTCGGCAATGCAGTGGTTTGCGCCTGCGATAGCGCGGGCACGACAGTGGCGGCACCACCTGCAACGCCAGCAGCAGCGGCAGCTAAAAACTTGCGTCTTTGCATAAATTTCTCCTCGTAATTTAGTGTGTAAGCGAAACGTGAACTGACGCCCCGACTAGTATATGCCAACCGATGTGGACTGTGGTGACGCTTAAAAATGGTAATCTACGGTTTGGTGATCCAATGCAAAGTGTGCAGGGCTATAAAAATACAGCAGACTCAATCATCACAAAAAAACTAAACCAATCTTCGGAGATACCATGTTTACAAAACGTCGTTTTTTATCAGTAGCCGCTGCGGCTTCAGTTGTTTGTGCAGCAGCATTAAGCGGTTGCGCATCCACCGCCATTGAGCCCGCCAAACCCAACGAAGGCGTATTTTTTATTGATCTTGCCGACGGCGCCACCGTCACTTCACCCTTCAAAGTTAAGTTCGGCGTAACGGGCAAAGAAGTAAAACCAGCGGGAGATGCCGCCCCTAATTCAGGCCATCACCATTTACTGGTAAACCTTGACGCCAAGCCAGCCGGTGAAGCGATTCCGTTTGACGCCATGCACATTCACTACGGCAAAGGCCAAACTGAGGCTGAAGTAAAACTACCAGCCGGTGACTATAAATTAACCATGCAATTCGCTAATTTGAATCACGAATCCTACGGTCCAGCATGGGCAAAAACCATTCGTGTCACAGTGAAGTAAGGATGAACCTGATGCTTAAATCTATCCAAAAAGCGCTAGTCTTCAGTTGCGCGAGCCTCGCGTTGGCGTGTGCCCAAGCTGCCCACGCACAAGCCCCTGCAAAGATTGCCACCGACGCCGAGGTCGATAAAATTGTCGAAGAACGCTACTGCAGCGGGTGCCACGATATGGCCAAAAAAATGGTCGGCCCCAGCTTTAACGACATCACCAAAAAGTACGCTGTAGGCGACAAAAAAGCCAACGCCGAAAAACTCAGCACCGCCGTTCGCAAAGGCGGCAAAGGCGTATGGGGCACCATGGCCATGCCCGCTAATGCTGCAATTACGGATGATGAGTTAAAAACGATTAGCGGTTGGCTAGTGAATAGAACCGTTAAGTAGATCGTTTTTTGGTGTAAATAATAGGCTGGAGATGCCCGTATTTAGGACGTTTCCAGCCTATTTTTGTGGGTTTTAGCTTTGATTTTGACGTCTCAAATCATAAAGTCTTGATGGCATCTCTTGAGTTTTTGCGAATTTGCGACGCAGGGGAGTAACCGTATTTTTACACTGCCCACTTACTCATTTTTCCTAAAGGCCAACACTATGCGCAACATCCTCTTAATTTTTTATACCGCCATCATCATGTCGGCTAGTGCAACCAGCCATGCCCTCTACGACCCCGCACCCGTCGCGAGCATGGCAACGCTAGAAGGCGCGTGGCGCGGTAGTTTGCAATATCGCGACTACCAGCCGCCATTTGGCAAAGTAACCTTGCCAACGCAACTGTACGCAGCCCTGTTAAGCCCAAACGAGCTGGCGCTGCATTATGTTTTTGACGATGGTCCGGGCAAAATCATCCATTCGTATGACCGCTT
Organism: Betaproteobacteria bacterium; assembly: GCA_043760555.1. Classification (GTDB taxonomy): domain Bacteria; phylum Pseudomonadota; class Gammaproteobacteria; order Burkholderiales; family Usitatibacteraceae; genus JANMDR01. The sequence goes on along the minus strand of JAYUOW010000167.1, from coordinate 3,332 downwards.
AAAAATTGATTTGTCCGCCAAAACCGTGACCTTCACGGCAGCAAAAGCGGGCGAAACCATTGCGGCTAAAGTGGTTTCAAGTAACGAGACAACAGGCACGCTAGAAATAGTGGCTGAAACAGTCAACCCAAAATCCACTATGCGCTACACCCTGCGCTTGAGCGCTGCCGAGATCGTGATTTTGAAGGAAGAAGCGGGAGGAATAACCAACAATACTAACGCTGATAAACCTATTAATAAATTCGAATTCAGAAGTAAATACAGCTTTACCCGCACCGCAAAATAAACCATGACCAAACCAATCCGTGATTTAAACCTACTACTGCAAACCCTTGAACCTGCCCTAAATACGGGCGTCTACGTGTATTGCAGCGTACCGTTAAACACCAATTTAGGCGCAATCGTGCCGCTTGCAACCTTCCGTGAAGCTGAAGGTTTGACGGTGGTGGTGGAAGAATCGGTAGCGACCGCCGCGAATTTTACGGTACTGTTTCGTGCCGCGTGGATAACGCTGACGGTGCAATCGGATATGCAAGCGGTGGGTTTAACGGCAGCGGTCGCTGGCGCGCTGAGTGAGGCGGACATAAGCTGCAACGTGATTGCGGCGGCGTTTCATGATCATATTTTTGTGCCAGTGGATAAAGCGGAAGTCGCGATGGCGGTGTTAGTGGAATTGCAAAAAAATGCTGCTGTTTTGCCATTTTAGCAACTAAAAATAACGCACCCAAGCTTGCTTTGACGCGCGTTTAAACTGCGCAAAGCGCCTGCACGGAAAGTACAAAGCGGGAATGAGCAGCAGCGAAATTATCCAAATATGCCAATACTGATCCACGCCAAAACGGTTGCCGTGCGTGGCGCCAACGCTGGCTAGCATTATCGTTTGTAGCGCCAGCAGCAGATATAAATGCAGAATATAAAAAAACATCGGTACGCTGCCAAAAAGCCGCAGCACACGCGTGAAGCGATTACTGCAAACTTCAAGCCACGCCAGCAATAGGCACCCAAAACCCAAGGTAAAAAGTAGGAAATTTAGTGACGGTGGATATTTGGTGAAATTTAGCCACGACATTGCGGTGCGCAGCCAAGTTTCGACGTGCAGCCAAGGTAGCGTTTCGCCATAAATATTGAATCCGCGCAGCACCACTAACAGCGCAAGACTTGCGGCACCAATCCAAACTAACGCCCGTTGGCGGCTTCTGCGCGGCATACTTTGTGCAAACAACGGCCCCGCAAGATAGCCAAAAAGTATCACGCCTATCCACGGCAGCAAGGGGTAAGAAACCTTTATTTTTATCGGCAATTCAAGCTGCAAAAAGCCGCGATCATGGAGTACGGTCCAAATGTTGTAGCCAATTTCTGCAGGTTGAAACTGGATGGGCGTCAGGAGGTTATGTCCAAATACGAGGAACGCCGCGAACAGGGCAAGCAGCCATTTTGGCAAGCGATGCAGCAGCGCCAGGGCGATCATGCTCAGGCCAATTACCCAAATTACCTGTAAAAATAGGGTGGAGTGCGGCCATTTTCCGTACCAAGAAAAGTTGATGACGGTGAGTTCCAAAAAAATCAAAAAACCCCCGCGTTTCAATAAGAAAGTCGTGGTACCGCCCGCAGTTCGGGCTTCTTCAGTAGTTGGATGGGCGTAGAGCCACGCTGACAAGCCGGTTAAAAACACAAATAGCGGCGCGCAAAAGTGAGCAGCAATTCTGGTGAAAAATAACATCGGCTCGGTGCCACTGACTATGAATGGATCGCTGACGGCCACATGCGCGAAGAAATTCTCACGCACGTGGTCAAACAGCATCACCACGATAATTAGCCCGCGCAGGACATCAATCGTATCAATGCGCGATGCTTTAACTACGGGTGCTGTTGCCGTCTGTAGCTGCGTATGAGGTGGTGAGGAAGCCGGGTGCGATTCAAAGTGATGTGGCGCTATTGTAATGGGAGATAGTCCGAGTTATCCACTAAAGGAGCGTCGCGATGGCTGAAACCTTGATGAGTGATGAAGAATTACTAGCGCGTTTAAATGCACACCCTGCGCTACGCGGTGGCGTCGAATCGCTGGTATTGGCTGTTGAAGACGAAGCGGGGCAGCTCAACACAGCTGATGCCGCCGAAATGCAAGTTATTGCGTTGTTGCGTCGCACAGGCCAAGATGCTTTGCACGCTTGGGCAAATCTGAAAGTTAAAAAGGCCTCGGAAGAATTAACGCACAAAGCCGGTTACTGGCGCGAGGGTAAAAAAAACTCAGCTGGCACACCACCTTTGGCGACATCAGCGTAGATGAGCCGCAATACCGAAACGCCAGCAAAAGGATTCGCCCCTTCATGCAAAGCGCCCAAGTGAGCAATCGCAGCTGCTCGCGTCCGCTGCAACGCGCCATCACCGACTTTGGCGCAGACCAAGCTTTTGGCCAAGTTGTAGACAAGTTAGTGGAACATTACGGGATACTGATGAGTGAGAGCACTATCGCGCGCATCACGTTGCATCACGCCCAAGCGATATTGGAAGCAATGCCGCCCCCGCAAAGTTGGCCTACAAAGCTTGGAAGCAGTACGCCAATCATCGTACAAATCGATGGTGGCATGGTACCCATTGTCGTCACTAATCGGCTGCAAACCGACAGGCGCAAAGGTAAAGTGCTGCAATGGCAAGAAGCTAAAATATGCATAGCCCATCCCAAAGGCAGTGCGACATTAGCCTTTGGCGGGACGCTGCAAGGCAGCGTGGACAAAGCCGGGCAATGCTTGTTTGATTGCGCGGTAAGTGCAGGCTTTGGACTCGGTACGCCTATTCATGGCGTAGGCGACGGCGCACCATGGATTGCGGATCAGATCGAGAAACGATTTGGTACCCAAGGCAGCTACTTGATTGACTTTTATCACGCCTGCGACTATCTGAGTGCGGCGGCAAAAACCATTGAGCATGCGCTACAAGAAGAAAAAGGCTGGATGGACAAACAAAAAAACCGACTTAAAACAAATCAGGCTTCTATCGTATTGCAAGCGCTACAAGGCCATCTTGAGCCCGCATCAAGCCCTGATATAGAGGCACCCGTGCGCCAATGCCACCGCTATTTGAGTAATAGAACAAATCAGCTAAATTACAAAGATGCTATCGCCAACGATTTACCCATCGGCTCCGGTGAGATTGAAAGTGCACATCGCTACGTTGTTCAGCAGCGTATGAAACGCGCTGGCGCGTGGTGGCTTGCGCAAAATGCAGAACGGATGCTAGCAGCCTGTCGGACTGTGGCAATCGGAATCAAAATTTGGCTGCGCCGAGCCAAATTTTTCCCATTTTTACGTCAATATCGAGCATATTGACTCAAA
>JAYUOW010000166.1:0-13478 GCA_043760555.1 Betaproteobacteria bacterium | reverse complement strand
GTCCTCGCGTTGGCCACTGGCGCAGATTTTGCGTTTGCAGAATCAGACGTGAGGTGTGCGGCGGCGGCGAACTTTGCAGGGTTGGCAATAAACTTGGCTCTACAGCCTTCACTGCAGAAGTACACGGCTTTGCCACCGTAACGAAAAAAATGTGTTGCGTTTGGGGTCACGGGCATACCGCATACGGGGTCTTTCATTTGGCTCTCCAATGGTGCGGCGCAATCTCATTTATGAGGTGCACCGCGATCATGCTTTGACCAAAAAATTGATCATCATGCCGGCATCTTCGTGTTCAAGGTTGTGGCAGTGAAATAGATAAACTTGATCTCCCACAAAATCGTGGGTGAAGTTAATCGCGATACGAACTGTTTCGCCCGGCCATACCAGCACGGTATCTTTCCAGCCAAGATCACCCACCATCAATCCTTTACCAAAGCGCTTTACGGTAGAAAATTGGGGCGGGCTGTTTTGTCGCTCCAACACTTGGAACGAAAAACCGTGCATATGCATGGGGTGTGGCATACCCATTACTGGGTTACTAATGCGCCAAATTTCTACCGACCCGCGTTTGACTTCAAAGGCAATTTCATTCATTTTAAATGACAGGCCATTGATCAAAAATTGCTGATTGTTGTGCGAGAGCGCGATTTTTCGTTCAGGCGCACCAACGTTGTTGATGGACATAATTTGGGAAAGTTGCGCAGGTATTTTTGCGTCATTTACCGGCGCGCGGTTGGCCGCGTTGGCCGATAGCTTCATGACGTTGAAGGCCATGCCCAGAGGCAACCTTGATGAGGTCATGCTGCCCGCCATGCCACCCATACCGGCCATGGTGTGTCCTGACCCGCGCATGTTTTCCATGTGCTTCATGTTGCCCATATTACCCATACTATTATCAGCAGCCATGCCGGTCATACCGTCGTTTTCCATTGGATCAAAAGCCAAGCTTTTTAAGAAAACATCCGCTCCTGCCTGAATTTGCGTGGCGTCAAAGAGCACATCAAGGCGTTCGCCCGGTGCCAAAAACGCTTCGGTGACCACTTCTGGGCGCTCCATGAAACCACCGTCGGTACCTATCACCGCAAATTCGAGTTGGCGCTCGCCAGCCACAAACGCAAGTCGGTAAATCCGTGCATTGGAGCCATTGAGTAAACGGAGTCGATACGTGCGCGGGGCTACTTTAAGTACCGCGTTTGGCGTTAAGTTGCACAGCACGATGTCGCCCATCCAGCCCATCATGGCTTCGTGCATATTGGGCTGGTACCGCAATTTTCCGTCAGCGCTAAATTGCTTATCTTGAATGACGATGGGCAAATCAGTTTCACCAAGGGTTAGCGCGAGCGCCTGCGTCAGGCGGCGCTGATCATCGTCTTCGACCAAGAAAAAGCTTGCGAGCCCGTTATAGGCCTGCTTTGCCGTCAATCCATGCGCGTGGGTGTGATACCAATACGTGCCGCCACGATTTTTTATGGTGAAGTTGTAGCTGAAGCGCTCTGTGGGTGCGATGGTGCTTGATGGGTGCCCGTCCATGGCGGCCGGTGTGTGCAACCCGTGCCAATGGATGATGGTGGGCTCGGTAAGTTCGTTGCTAAAGTTGGCGGAAAATTGCGCGCCGCTTTCTATGCGCAAGATCGGGTTTTGAAATGCCTTCCCCGCGTGTTCGACTTGGTAGAGCAAAAACGGCGATTCACGACCTGGCAAAATGGTAAATGCCGCATTGGTGGCACGAATGCTTATGGGCCCAGTAACGTCGAGCACGCCCAATGGCCCGCTGGCAACGGGAATGAAAAGGTTTTGCTGAAAATTATCCGCAGCAACAGGGTTAAATGGATAGGGCTTGAAAGCATCGCCGTGCATCATGCTCGTACTGCCCCGCCCCCAACGCATCCACGCGCCGCCCGCGAGCCCTGCCACCACCGCGACACTAGCAAACTGCATGAGATTTCTTCGATTCGGTGACATACGATGTCCTTGGTTGAATGGCGTTTTTAGCTAGCGCGTGTTGCGACATTTTCTATGGCAGTTAATCGAGATGACTATTCCATTTCTCTTTCAATACTGCTTTAATTTTGTGTGTTGCAAACAAGGTGCTAACAACACGATTCATATAGAAATAAAACGGGCGCTTAGTACGCTACGCTTAATGCACTAGCAACACGCTGCACTTTGAATGCTGCAATAGCTCGCGCGTAACGCCGCCAAGCGCCCATTCGCGGAGCCTGCTATGGCCATATGCACCCGCTACAATCAAGTCCGCGTTTTGCTCGTTGGCGATGGCAAATAGCGCTTGCGCGTCATCACCCGTTGCTGGGGCAACACGCATTTGGGCTTCTACGCCGTGACTTCTAAGCCAGCCGACCACTTCTACCAAGCGCATATGGGCGGCGGCCATGTCTTCTGCGACTGCCACTTCAACAATGTCAACGCGGCTCGCATGCTTAAGCAGTGGCAGCGCGGCCACGATCGCGCGGCGTGCTTCGCGCGAGTCTTTCCATGCGATGAGCGCGCACTCAAGCTGCAGCCCGTCAACACCCTCCGGCACGACCAGCACTGGACGCCCAGCCTGCATCACCAAATCGCCCACATTGATCACCCGATAATCATTTAGCCAATCATTGGAACCAGCGCCAACGATGACTAAATCAGCGGTGCGAGATTCCACCGCCAAATAATCTGCAACAACGCCAAATAACATATTGGAACGCCACGTGAGTACGGGAATGCGTGGTGTGAGCGCCGCGCGAAACTCCGCCTCAGTCGTTGCCATCGCTTTGCGCATATCTTCGTGGTCGCGTTCAAATAAATCAGACGGCACATAACCGTCCATGTACACCACTTGCGCAGGCTGACGTGCGGAGATGCCCATTACACTGGCGTGAAAGACGGCGGCCAAATCACCAGTGACTTGTAATAACCGAGTGTTGCCGCCCGTAGGATCGAGATAAACAACCAAATTTTTATAGCTCATGCGTTTCTCCAGTGTTGTAGTGTGAACGGGCAGCGGAAAGTAGCCAATAATGCTGTTGCTCTAACGTGGTTTTTTTGATTGCGGTCAAATTTTTTGGAACTGCACTGCGCGACACTATGCAAAAAAAACTAAGCGTGGGTGGATCAAATATCCATCGGTGGGGGTGCTGCGTCTTTGCCTGATTTTGGCGGCTTTGCCATTGGTTGAGGCGACGGAATTTGCATGATTGTTACCGGTATTTCTTCGGCCAGATCCGTATCATCTGTTGCCGCTCCGGACTCGTCCCGATCAGTTTCAGGCGCTGTATTGTTACTGAGCGCATGTCCTGTGGTTGCGGTTTTTTGATAATGTTGCGCTACCATCAACGCGGTATTTTGGGTCGCGTTATAGGTGTCGAGTAGAAAACTAATTGCTGTCCAAGATAGCGCAATAGACAGGACGTAAAAAATGATTTGCTTCATAACTTTGCTTTCTAAATTTACGATTAGGGCTTAGCGACGTGAACCGTCCAACGCGCTAAGTGTTGCTAGATAAATTTGTCAATACTTCGTGCACGCCCATGCCTATTGGCTTAGCGGCGATTACCGAAGCGGCCATTGCAAAGATACGAACCATTTTGCTGTGGGGCGTATCCCAATATTCAGCTTTGTGCGGAATAAATTTTAGGAGCGTGAGGTTTGTAGATTCTGGACCATGCTGGAACCACGGTTTGGCTGCAGGTGTCCACAGCTCTTCAATGCGCGCTTGGTCATGGTGAGTCTCGCCATGACCGGAAATTGAAATATAGGAAGCACGCGCCGAATCACTGAAGCTTAGATTCACAGCATGCAATTGCTCTACCTTTTGCGAGCGCACATCGGTAAAAAACCAAATAACACCGTTGCTATCCATCTTGAGTGGCGCCATTGGACGGCTCGTTAAATCGCCGCGTGAATCAGTGGTGGTGAGCATGGCTACCGACATGTCTTCAATTAAATTGCAGAGTTGAAATAATTCTGCATTGGCTTGCGTTTCTGTTTTCATGTTGAGCATCTCTTTAGGATATTGGGGAGTTTTTGGTGTTGCAAATTCTCGTTCGTACGGCTAAAAAGCGGGACTACACGCGTGCGCTGGCAGTATGAGACCGCTTCAAACCGGGTCTTACAAACCATGATTGCGGCGCCTGCGGTGCGGCATTGACGTAGGGCGAAGTTGGCACAGGTTGCAGTCGGCGTACTACTGGCGTTCCTTGAAAATAAAGACCGTCACTTGCGGTAGACACTGCTTGCCGCAAGTTATCGTCTTGATGTAGACGGGCGTGATCAGAGGCGATTAAGTCGATCTGAACTTCCGGGCGCAAGCAATACATGCTGCCAAACATAGTTGCAAACGATGCGTCGGCTGCATCATGACCGGTACCGATACGGATTAAGCCCATTACCGGCGTTAAACCAGTGGCGTCAAATAGGTACCAACGCTGACCAATAAATACTTCTACATAGGCGTGAAAATCGGTGGGGCCTAAATCTGGATCAGCACCAAAGTCCACTCCAGTCACATAGCGCGCCGGAATGTTGAGCGCGCGACACATGGTGATCATGAGGTGCGAAAAATCGCGGCACACACCAGCACGCGTGTTAAAGGTTTCCATTGCGCAAGTAGTGGCGTTAGACGCGCCAGACTTGAAGCGGACATGCTGGTTTACCCATCTGCATATCGTCGCAACACGTTCGTAATTTGGTTCCATATTGCCAAACATCGCCAAAGCGAGCTGGCGCATTTTGTCTGAGGGACAAAAACGACTTGGCAAAATGTAGGGCAAAACATCAGAGGGCAGCTGTCTTATCTCACGTTCATGCAACGAAACTATGTTTTCAACGACGTGACTTATTTCCACGATGGCGTGATAGCGCACGGTAAGCATCCCGTTTTCAGACGCAACACGGTTAAAACGGTTGGCCGTGACCATGTCCGTGTGACTGGACAACGACACAGCGCCATGGACGGTGAATTTTTCGCTCAGCACGCGCTGTGATGCGGTGTGCGCTGCGCAAACATTGAATACAAAGTCGCTGCGGCTTTGAACGTCATACTGTAGTGAAACTGCATATTCCATGCGAACCATGATTTGCTCTCTTAACTTTTTATACGGCGATTAAAACTCTGAGCCAAATATACGATGCTGCGCGGTGCTGGTCTGTGCGCTGACGAACGAAAAAATTTTTAAAGCTAATCTTCTTAAGCTACACATTGCGTCATGCAGTAAACGCGCATCAATTTGCCAATGCACGACAAGCCGCTACACATCTTTTGCAAGCATCAGCACAGTGCTGACAGTGCTCATCCATATGCTTGCCACACTGCGTTGCGCAGGCTTGGCATACATCTGCGCATAGGCTGCAGAGCGCCTTTATATGGGCATCTCCGCGTGCAATGGCGGCGGCAGTTATTTGGCAGATGTCAGTACATTCAAAATCAGCGGTGATGCAGCCCGTCATCTTTTTTGGATCGCCGTCCTTTAAACAAGCGCTGGCGCACTGCAAGCAGGCAGTGACGCATTCGTTACATGCAGTGATGCATTCAGCTTCTTTTTTACTCAACATGGTGTACTCCAAGGGTTGCCGAGAATTCGGTAAGGAGATCATGGCAAAGTGGACGACTGGCGTCTGTACGGTTGCGTACGCGCTTTATTTTTTCTGTTGGTGTGCTGGCGCACGGATGTAAACGCGTCAATACCGTAATCTTGCGATGTCGGCTTATCGAAAAATTTACGCACCCGTAAGTTGGAAGGTAGGCACGGTTTTAAAGCGAGGCGTTCAATTCAGAATGTGTCGCTCACTCAAGGAGCAATGAATGAATAAGAAACTAAAAATTAGTATCGCCACTGCGGCTACGCTTGCAGTATCACTATTCGCTTCGGCGGCGAGTGCGCAAATTATGTTTTACGAGCACGACAACTATCAAGGCCGCACCTTCACCGCACAAAAACAAACGAATAACTTCGATCGGCTTGATTTTAACGACACCGCTTCGTCCATTATTGTGTTTAACAACAATTGGGAAGTGTGCGAGCACGCTAATTTTGGCGGGTCTTGCATGGTTTTGCGTCCGGGTCGCTATCGTTCGCTAAACGCCATGAATATGAACGACACGATTTCGTCCGCACGGATAGTGGGCGCAAACACCCAGTACGACGATGACAGTTACGCGCCATACTCCCACTCCAATTCTTATCTTTACGACAATCGTCGTCGCAACAACGAGCGCCTATATAACGCCAACGTCGTTTCGGTTAGAGCTGTATTGGGTACACCAGAGCGCCGTTGCTGGATTGAGCGCGAGCAGGTAAGCAGCAACCAGAGCGATAACAACGTGGCAGGCAGCGTGGTTGGGGCAATTTTAGGTGGTGTGTTGGGCCATCAAGTAGGCGGCGGCCGTGGCAAGGACGCAGCAACAATCGGCGGCGCAGTGGCAGGCGGCTTACTCGGTAACAACATTGGTCGTGATGACAATGGCCGACAAACCTACAGCCGCGATGTACAGCGCTGCGAATCATCGCAAGCACAGGGCACACCAGAATATTGGGATGTTACGTACAACTTCCGTGGCCGCCAGTATTCGATGCAAACCACATCGCCTCCAGGATCGACTGTGACTGTAAATGGCCGCGGCGAACCGCGTTCATAACGACAGCTAGGCAGCGTCTGGCGTCACAAAAGGCGCGCATCTGACGTAAAAAATACCTCGAAGACGCCCTATTTTAGGCGTTCTTCGAGGTATTTATCGTATTAAAACCGGGCTAGATCTGGGCTCTTAAAAAAACTAATTACCTTGGGAACGTAGGCCATTGTTTCAGCATAAGGCGGGATTTTATTACCGTTGCGAATGACTGCATTTTCGCCCGCGTTATACGCTGCGACGGCCAGTTCCATGTCGCCTTTGAACATAACCAATAAGTCGCGTAAATATTTGGTTCCGCCTGCGATGTTTTGGGCTGGATCATAGCTGTTGGTGACCCCGTATCGCGCCGCTGTAGCCGGTATTAGCTGCATTAAGCCAACTGCTCCCTTGTGCGAAACAGCGTTCGCGTTGTAACCCGATTCAGCGCGGATAACAGCATGTACTAACCTTGGATCGACGCCATGGGCAATGGCAGCCTGCGCAATAATAGGCACTAGCTTTTCAATATCAATTGACTTCGGCATTTTGGGCGACCATGCATTCGGGCGCAGTGCCAAGGCGGTGGGAATGCGATATACAAGTTTATAGCGCTTGTCTAAATGCGGCATATTAGAAAAATGCACCACATCGTTTTCATCTTTAAAAGAATAAATATTTGCGCTAACGCTCGACGCGAAGCTTGCCGCCAACAACACAATGGGCAGCACAATGAGCAGCGCATGCCGTCCGTGCTGGGGCTTATATATTCGTTGAAAAATAGTAAAAGTCGAATTAACCATAGCGTATTAGTTTAAAAATCCAAATTACGTTGGGTTGCACAAGTCAAAAGAATAGGTAACTACATATTAACAGACCATGAAAATCAAGACGAGTTTCATTGTTACAACCGCAACACCTGTAAAAAAGCCTAAAATGACAAATTCCGCTCATATATGTGCGCGATCGCAACCAAATAACAAACGCTGAATTTAATTTGTCTTGCGCTCGCAGCGGCCTAAGTTAAGTAATAATCAATGCAAGTAGAACCATGACGGGGATGGTTTTTGTTATGATATTCATTTGGCTGGGTTGTGACGGAATCTGTGCACTCTCAATAGCTGAAATACTCTTTTAATCACTCTTGCAAGCTAGGCACTCCGTTGAACGATTACGATCAAACCGCGAGCATTTTAATTGTCGATGACGATCCCGTTATCCGCGAATATATCCGCCTACATTTAAGTACCGCAAACTTTAGAGTACGTGTGGCCGAAAACGGCAAACAAGCCCTAGAAATGGCGATTGCCGAGCATCCAGACTTAATTTTGACCGACATTTCCATGCCAATTATGGATGGTTTTGACTTGGTTGAAGCGGTGCGCAGCCATCCAGAATTGATTTCTATCCCGATTATTTTGCTCACGCAGCATGGCGATTTAACGTCGTTCCGTCGCGGCATGGATTTGGGCGCGGATGATTTTTTATCCAAGCCCGTGCGTCGTGCAGACTTGTTAAAAGCTATCGATACGCGCTTGAAGCGCCTTGAAGGCATGCGCAGCGCACGCGAATTTACGCGACCGCCAAGCACCGCTGCACCGTTGCGGGACAACCGCAATCCGGAAAACGGCGCCACCAGCGTACCGCCACGGAGCACCAAACAAGCGCCATTATTTGCCGAACCCTCGCCCACGCTGTTGATGCGTACCGTGAGTGCCGACCAAGCTAGGCAAGAAAACGCTGCAGCGGCAGTAGAATCAGCGCGCAGCGAGGTTGATGGCACAGTATTATTTTCTGATATTCGCAATTTCACGACGTTTTCTGAACAGCTTAAAGCGGGCGAAGTTGCAGAATTGTTGAACGCCTATTTTGCCAAGGCGTGCGAGCCAATTTTGGATCAAAACGGCTGGGTGGTGAAGTTTGTGGGCGATGGCGTGATTGCGATGTTTGATTCGGCTAACGGCCAGCGCGTACATCATAGCGAACGTGCGCTTAAAGCGTCGTTGTTGATGGTATTGGCTGCACACAACTTTGATAGCTGGATTCGTAAGCGTTTTCCTGATTTAAAAATCGCGCCGTTTACCATCGGCGTAGGCGTACATTGCGGGCCAGTTTCTATTTGCAAAATGGGTCGCGGCGCGGCTGAAGAAACCACCATTATTGGCGACACGGTAAACGTGGCTTCACGTTTAGAAGCGCAAACCAAAGAACTCGGCTGGTCCATCGTTACCAGTAGCGATGTGATCGGCCACGCAGGGCCTAGATTTAACGTGGGCAACCACGGGCAATTTGCGGTTAAGGGCAGATCGGGCATGCTCGACATCGTTGAAGTAACGAGCCTCGCTGCCAAGCCCGGTACTAGCGCTGACGATTTGCGGTTTTACGATCAAATTAACCAAGCCATTGTGGCCAATACCGAGCTATTGCAAGACGCTATTTCGCGCAAGTCGGACAAGTCGCAGCACATGATGACAACCGATTCGCAGCCTGAAAGCCACGGCAGCTCGACCATTGGCGTGGCTGGCGAATCACCGATTCGTCTCGACGGCTATCGCTTATTGAAAAAGCTGGGCGAAGGCGGGATGTCGCAAGTTTATTTGGCTGAAAATGCGGCCAGCGGCGAGCAGCAAGTGTTAAAGCTTATCCGCATGACTGAAGATGATGACGGTGAAAGTATTCAGCGCTTTATCGCTGAATACGCCCTAATTTCGCAGGTTTCGCATCCGAACGTAGCGCGCATTTATTCCCAAGGTTTTTCGGAAGCCCACGCCTATATTTCGATGGAATATTTTCCTGGCGGCGATTTGCGCGCGCTTGCCAACACGGGTGTGGTGCATGATGTCGCCATTGCCGCCCTCATTCAGGTCGCGGGTGCGCTTTACGCCATTCACGAAAAGGGCATGATTCACCGCGACATGAAGCCCGACAATATTATGATTCGCGCCGATGGGTCGCTGGCGTTGGCCGACTTTGGCATTGCCAAACACAAAGATACCGACCTAAATAAAACCGTCGCAGGCGAAGTGTTTGGCACACCGTCCTACATCGCGCCGGAACAGGCGATGGGCAAAGAAGTAGACCATCGCGCGGATATTTATGCATTAGGCGTGATGTTCTTTGAGCTGATTACCGGTAAAAAACCCTACCGCGCTTCGAATGCACAGGCGCTGCTGTATCAACACGTTAATTCGCCGCTGCCCGATCTGCCACTTGATGCCGCCAAATTTACCGCCATCACGCACAAAATGATGGCCAAAGACCCGAATGAACGCTATTCCAGCGCCGCCGATATTATTGACGACGCGATGATGCTTTCTGAATAATTGTCGTCATCGACAGATAAAGCTGTATTCAGCGCGTAACAAAACTTAAACTTAACGGGTGGATAATCGTGGTAGCCTTATTTGACAAGGTTGTGCGGTTATTTTTAACGAGTGAACTAGATCATGTCCAATATGAAAAAAGAAGCCTATTCAGTCGAAGTTATCGGGTTTAATCAAACAGAACGTATCGTGCTGTCCAGCATTTTTGGGCTTTCAGCGCGGCGTAGCCCAAAATTTTTACAGCATCACACCATCGCCTATTCGCCCGATATTTTTCTAATTGACGCGGCCGATGCGTCCGCTGTAGAACTCTACCGCGAACGCAACGCGCTGGGTAAAGTGCCCGCCATTATGATTGGCGACACCAATCACGGCACCGGCTGGCCGGTGTTGCCGCGTCCGCTCCAGTGGACGCGCATGTTTAAAGCGTTTGATTTAGCCATTGAACCGATGATTGGCACGCCACCTCCCGCGCCACCCAACCCGAATGCGGGGGCAATGCCCGCGCCTTACACGGCACCTGCAGCAGCTGCAGCACAACCAGTCGCAGCGCCAATCGATCATTGGCCTGCACCGTCTCTCCCGCCTGCCGCTGCACCCTTGCCTGCTGCAACATCGGCTCCAGTAGCTGCCACTGCATTCATCCAAAATGCCGAAAGCGCGCAAAACCCTGGCACCCAGCCGATGGTAAGGGTTGCACCGGTGCCGCAATACGATGATCGCACGCTGCCTGCAGATCGCACCGTTCCGTATGACCGTAACACCGATTTTGAACGCACTGTACCTACGCCAATCCCTCCAGCCAGCTTGCTCGAACGTGCCGGCGTTAAAATGGGTACCCAGCCGCAGCAAATGGTTGTGCCGATGGTACCGACGGCACGCGACGACATCACCATGAATGTATCGCCGCCCACGCGGCCTAGCATGCCTCCGCCTCCGGTTGCGGCACCGGTACCAGCAGATTGGGTACTCGTCGTTGATGACAACCAAACCGTGCGCGAATTTATGAAGTCTAAACTGACACCGTTTGGCTTCAACGTCGATTACGCTGAAACTGGCGAACAAGCCGTCGGCTTTACCGGTCAAAAGCACTACACCTGCGTATTTTTAGATGTAATCATGCCGGGTATTGACGGCTATCAAGTGTGCAAACTGATCAAGTCTAAAAAATCAATTATTGGTAAAACGGCGGTGGTCATGCTCACCAGCAAAGGCTCGCCGTTCGATAAAATTCGCGGTGCCATGGCCGGTTGCGACGCCTATTTAACCAAGCCAGTAAACGAAGAAAAGCTACTAGAAACAATCGTAAAGTTTATTCCTACGCACGCGTAACTGCGTATCGTCTCATCAACCTACTAATTTAACCACTTAAGGAAAACCCCATGTCAGTCAGTAAAGTACTGTGTGTTGATGATGCCGCCGCCGATTTAACGCTCATCCAAAAAATTGTTTCTAGCGCAAATTTAACCGTCGTTTCAGCCACCAGCGGCTTGGATGCGCTGGCACGTGCCAAGAGCGAAAAACCCGACATGATATTTTTAGATATCGTGATGCCTGGCATGGACGGATTTTCGGTCATGCGCGAATTACAAAAAGACCCGGAAACCCGCGATATTCCAGTCGTTTTCGTTTCCAGCAAATCGCAAAAAGCCGACCAGATGTGGGCAAAAATGCAAGGGGGCAAGGGTTTTGTACCGAAGCCTGCGGACCCTGAAGCAGTGCTCAACGAAATCAAAAAGTTTTAATTTTATCTCACCTTGTTTAGCTAGCTGTTTGTATTTTTAGCACTCAATACCAATACCAACGCCACCTAGAAACCTAATAAAATATGCCAATCACCAAAGCTCTTTGCGTTGACGATGTCGCTTCTGACCTGATGAATCTTGAAAAAATTGTTGCTGGTGCGAATGTGCACGTGTGCACGGCAACGTCTGGCGCAGAAGCAATCGAAAAAGCCAAAGCCGACAAGCCTGGCATTATCTTTTTAGACGTAAACATGCCTGGCATGGATGGTTTTGCAACTACGCGCGCTTTGAAAAAAGACCCTGACACCAAAGATATTCCAATTGTGCTGGTTACCAGCAAAAGCCAAAAGGCCGACAAAATGTGGGCAAAAATGCAGGGTGCTGAAGGCTACGTAGTTAAGCCTTACACCGACGCCGATATTTTGGATCAGCTTAACGCATTCGGCTAGGGCTTCACAAAGTGCCCTCCCTAACTAACGGCGTCGAAAAAACTCCACCAAAGCAAAATCTTGGTGTGCGCTTGTCGGACAACAATTTGCAATCGCTGCAGCAACGCCTTTCGGCCGAAATTGCCCAACGACAAAACGAGAGTGGCACGCAACAACGCCACATCGACCGCCAAGGCTTTAGAATCGGGGCTCTGCGGCTACTTGCTCGGTTTGATGCCACCAGTGAATTGAGCGAAATCCCAACGCTGTTTCGCTTGCCCGGCGCACCGGCAGGGCTAAAAGGCATGGCTAATTTGCATGGGAATGCGATTCCGGTTTTTGATTTAGCAGCTTTGTTTGGCGTGCGCAGCTTTGCAGGAAAATCCGCAAAATTATTGGTGTTTGGCAGTGGCAATAGCGCCGCTGGCGTCATCATCGACACCCTGCCAGAACGCAAACGCTTTTTAGCCGATGACGAAGTAGACGCCCAATCAGTACCTGCCCCCCTTAAACCATTTGCCGTCAAAGCCTATAACGACGGCGCTTCAGAAACAGATACGTGGGTTGAGTTTGATGATCGTTTGTTTTTTGAACGATTTGCCCAAGCAACATTGGCGCTTTAAGGGCATCTCTAAAAATTCAATTTTCTAAGTTAGGCTAGGCGTGAACGACAAATTTCGACGACGCATATGCTTGATATGTAAGGAGAAATTTTTCGTGAGCAACAACGCATAACGACGAAAAGTGGATTTTTAGAGGTGCCCTTAAGTCGATTCGACCTTTTTTCGACAGTTTGCACAATGCAAAGACAATGCATTAAATAAATTTCGGCTAGTCTTACAGGGCGATGCGCTGTTTCAGCACCAACTGCATAGACCGTCTTTGGCTTCACGCTAATAAATAACAACAGCAGCAATTCTAAGTTCCCACAGCTTAAGGAAATGACATGAACGTTCGATCGAAACTACTACTTGGCGCAGGCTTATTGGCGCTAGTCCCTATTGTGCTTACCGCCGGTTTGGTGGGTAAATCCGCTTTCGACTCTGCGACAGAAAGTTTGAATCTTTCGGCTACTTCAAAGTTGACGGCTATCCGCGAAAATCGCCGTGGTCAAATTGAAGAATATCTCAACACGCTTTCGCAAGAAGTGAATGGACTAGCCCGGACTGAGCTTGCGATCACCGCGTTTAAGGGTCTCAAAGACGGGTTTGCCACAGTTGTAAAAGAAACCAACGCAGAGCAAAAAATGCCCGCGATGAAAGTGCGATTGGCGGACTATTACAACAAAGACTTTACAACCGAATTCGCGAACCGTAACCCCGCTGCTGCACCTAATTTGGACGCTATTCTCGAGAAGTTGGATTCAACTTCTCGCGTA
>JAYUOW010000165.1:0-39577 GCA_043760555.1 Betaproteobacteria bacterium | reverse complement strand
TGACGGGATGCAGTGCTAGGCGTTCTGAAGGCAGTGTGGCTGGCCACACAACTGAGGAACAACAACGCAATGCGCCCGTCGGTGCATTCAGAAATGGGATATTGGCAGTTTCCGCATCCCCTACCTAGTTGCATTAGGCCCATGCTTTTCCAACATTTCCGTTAACCGTTTCGAGCTGATCGGCTTGGATAAATAATCATCCATACCGGCGCGCATACATTTGTCGCGATCTTCCGGCATCGCATCTGCGGTTAGCGCGATGATGATGGGTTTGCCGATGCGTTTGGATTGGTCGCGGATTAAGCGCGTGGCGGCTAGGCCATCCATTACCGGCATTTGTACATCCATAAACACCACATCATAAACTTTAGCTAAACAGGCTTCGACGGCAAGTTTGCCGTTTTCTACCGTATCGATGGTGTAGCCTAAGCGCTCAAAAATACGCGTGGCGACAAGCTGGTTCATTTCATTATCTTCGGCGGCCAGGATGCGCAATGGCATGCGTGCGCCTAGGCCGCTATCAATGGTGCGTTGCAGCGTGGTGACCATGACAGGGGGGGGCGCCACCGTCAGTGCGTTAGTAAGCGCTTCGAGCAAGGTGGCCGGTTTTAGGGGCTTGCCGAGGGTTTGCGCGAATAATTCTGGCATCTCTATTTTTTCATCACCCGAGCTTGCTTGCAGCAACAACATCGGCAACGGCTTCATGTTTAGGCTATTGATGAGCAGCTTGGCACGCATGGCAAATTCAACGCCGCCGATGATAGGCATTTGCACGTCAACAATGGCTGCATCAAACATCATGCCCACGCGCAAGGTATCCAGCGCTTCAGCGGCGGATGCAAACTGGGTCGCGACCAAGCCCCAATGCACGCAGTAGGCAGATAACACGTCGCGATTAGCTTGGCTATCGTCAATCACCATGATGCGCTTGCCGCGCACGTCAGCGCGTGGTTGCTGGAGGTTTTTACCCGGCTCGGTGGGTGCAGCTTTTACGCGGATGTCGAAGAAAAATTCTGCGCCTGTTTCCATCGTGCCATCTGCTTTTGTCTTGCCACTGCGCACGCCAATTTTGCCGCCCATCAGCTCGCATAAACGGCGGCAAATTGCCAGCCCCAGCCCCGTGCCGCCGTAGCGTCGCGAGGTGGAACTATCCACCTGCGAAAACGGCTGAAACAGCCGATATTGTTTGTCTTCAGGGATACCGATGCCGGAATCTTTTACCGCAAAAACAACGTGGTCTTTGCGTTCTTGAAAACCTGAGCTAAAGGCATCATCGTCTGCCGTGACCGTGATAATTACTTGCCCTTCGGGCGTGAATTTGATGGCGTTAGAAACAAGGTTGAGTAAAATTTGCTGCAGGCGCGCAGGGTCAGCAAAAATAAACGCGGGCACGGGTGTTTTGACGATGTACAAAAGCTCTAAATTTTTCTCGCGCGCTTTGGCACTCATGATGTTGAAGACATCTTCAATTACGGCGGCAATTTCGGTGGGTCGCGAATCAAGCTCGACATGCCCGGATTCAATTTTTGAGAAGTCCAAAATGTCGTTAATCACGCGCAGCAACGCATCCCCGCTGATGCGAATATTGTCAGCAAATTCGCGCTGTTCGGCGTCAAGTGGGGTGTCAAGAAGCAGTTCCGTCATGCCAATAACACCGTTCATCGGCGTACGAATTTCATGGCTCATGGTGGCTAAAAACAGTGATTTGGCTTCTACGGCCGCCAGAGTTTCACGGTTGGCTTCAAACAGCGCCAAATTAGCCTCAGCAAGCTCCGCATTAGCGGCTTCAGCTTCTTGATTTACTTGGCCTAATTGATGATTGGCCGCCGATAATTTCGCGTTAGCAAGTTCAATATCTTCGCCGTGGCGCCTCACCCGCAAGCGCTCTTCTTCCAAATCAGCAATGGTGCGCTCTAGTGCGCGCAGCGGCAGCACTTTAAGCACTAAATAAATCGCGATACCCAACAGCACGCTCACCAACGCAAGAAGTCCGGTGCGTTCAGCCAGCGGGCGTAGCGAATAACGACGATCAATATCGGCTACTTCGGCTGTGCCCACCATTACCTTTACGTGCTGCGATAGCATCGGCACCGGCACGCCCGGCGAGGTTGAAACGATGGCGCGGCCTTGGGTGTCGGCAATAGTCGCGTTTTGATTAAAATCGGCCGACGGGCCACCGAGCAGATCAAGTAGTCGACTTTTCTGCGTTTCCCAATTGGTCGGGTTTTCAGTGATGAAGCGCGTGGTGGCACGCGCTAGCTGCTCCGCGTCAGCTGTGGCGGCGGCACTTAAACTACTGCGGCTCACTTCAAAATAAATCGCCGGAATCGCGAGCGCAACGATGAGTGCGGCTAGGCCTGCAATCAAAGTAATACTGCGCACCATCGCGGCGTGGTTGGTTTGGCCTGTCATTAGAGCGCTCCCGAAACATTGGTTTTGTGAGTGTATTTTTTGTATTCCACTACAACAAGCTTGCACTATAAATTCTGCACCCCAAAATACTGGTCAAATTATAATGACTTTCATATTAAAACGATCGATCCAAAAGCCCTACGCACCTTTTTTCCAAACGGCATTACCCCCAATGCCGTCAATCATTACCGCGTGCGCCGTCAATTCATCCGCCGTTGCCGCCAACACGCGCAGATTGGTGGGTCGCGGATACTTTTGCAGCCCATCTGCCGCCACGCCTGCACCCTCGCCCGCATGGGTGATGCCCAAGCTTTCTTGGCCGCGCGTCATGGCGATGTATACCTCAGCCAGCAACTGCGCATCGAGCAACGCACCGTGAAAAGTACGGGCAGTGTTGTCCACATCGTAGCGTTCGCACAGGGCATTTAGGTTAGACTTTTTGCCCGGATTAAGCTCGCGCGCCATCTTTAAGGTATCGGTAATTTTGCAGATGGTTTCGATGCGCGGCTTGTTGATGCGCGTGAGTTCTGCGTTCAAAAATCCGACGTCAAACGGTGCGTTGTGGATAATTAATTCCGCACCTTCAACAAAGGTAATAAATGCGTCGGCGATGTCCGCAAATAGGGGCTTATCAGACAAAAACTCCAGCGACAAACCATGCACGTTTTGCGCACCTGCATCAATTTCGCGCTGCGGGTTTAAGTAGCGATGCAGGTTGTTTTTAGTGACGCGCCGATCCACCATTTCAAGGCAAGCAAGCTCCACCACGCGATGACCTAAGTGCGCTTCTAAGCCGGTTGTTTCAGTATCCAAAAAAATTTGCCGCATCGTCGTTCGTTACCCTTTTAAGTTTAGACGGGCGATTTCCACACCCTTGTTGGCCAGCGCATCAGCGCGTTCATTGCCTTCGTGGCCTGCATGACCTTTTACCCAGCGCCATTCCACTTTGTGCGTTGCGGCCTGCGCGTCCAGCAAGCGCCACAGGTCTTCGTTTTTAACTGGCTGCTTGCTGGCGGTGCGCCAACCACGGGCTTTCCAGCCGGTGATCCATTCGCTAATGCCCATTTGCACATATTTTGAATCGGTAAACACCACCACTTGCGCCGGGCGTTTTAGCGCTTTTAAGCCTTCGATAACGGCCATCATTTCCATGCGGTTATTGGTGGTGTTGGGCTCGCCGCCACACAGCTCTTTTTCAAGCTCACCTGCACGCAGCAAAGCACCCCAACCGCCTAAGCCGGGGTTACCTTTGCACGCACCGTCTGTATATATTTCGACCATTTTGCCTTCACTCATTTAACTTGCATTATTTTGCTGCGCCGCCGCGCCACCGCCGCAAGCTTGCGATCTTGTTGCGCGGTCTGCGCCCATTTAGGTTTAATCATGCGCATGCCTTCAACACGCTTTACTGCTTGCAGCATATACACCGCGCCAGTCACGCCCAGCCAGTGCTCCGCCATGCGCTCCACGCCTTGTAACCGCGCCAGCCAAGCTTGACTTTGTATCGGCGGCATGTAGCAGGTTAAATCACCGCTAGACACCTCAAAACCGAGTAGCGACAGCCAATCTTTCATCTGCACTAGCGACACAAACCGGCCGTTCCATGGCGCATCGTCGGCATTAAACAAGCGCCGTGCGCCAAACAAACTCCACGGATTAAACCCAATAATCACGATGCGCCCCTCGGGAATCATCACCCGATTTACCTCACGTAAAATTTCATGCGGATTAGCGCAAAACTCTAGTGTGTGTGGCAGCACGCATAAATCTATGCTTTCAGCGTCAACGGGCAATGCTTCAAACGCCGCGACGATGCTGGTTTTAGCCGTGGTTGTGGGGTTAACAATAAGCTTAGTTGGGATGCGCGATTCGCGCATTAAATCGCGTTCAGCTAAGCCTAATTGCAGCGCGTGATAACCAAAAACGTCGGACAAGCTTGCGTCGAGCCAGCGCTGTTCGCGCAGCAATAAAAATTGGCCAAGGGGCGTGTCGAACCACTGGTGTAAACTTACATTTTCCATAAGGTAGTTTAGCGCAAATAACGTGTTTTTAATCCATCCCGTTCCAGCTTTTCAAGATAACTATCTATGGGTAATCCACAATGACGTGGACGCCATTGCAGTCGACCCTGGCGATGCGTCGGTTGTGTCAGCGTATTTAAAGCAAAAACAGCTCAAGCTGCGCGCTATTTTAATCACCCATCGCCACGATGACCACATTGGCGGTGTGGGTGCGTTGGTGGCCGAGTTTGGGGCGCTTCCGGTGTATGGCCCAACTGGCGAAGCAACAGCGGTGAGCACGCACAAAGCAACCGCTGCCGATACTGTCGAAGCACTGGGCTTGCACTTTAAAGTGATGGAAGTACCCGGTCATACGCTTGGCCACTTGGCCTACTACTGCGCAAGCTTAGATGCCGTATTTGTTGGCGACACCCTATTTGCTTGCGGTTGCGGCCGGATGTTTGAGGGCACTGCCATTCAAATGCATGCCTCGCTACAAAAATTAGCCGCCCTGCCCGCGCACACCCGCGTGTATTGCGCGCATGAGTATACGATGGCGAATATTGCTTTTGCGCTCGCTATTGAGCCTGAAAACCAAGCATTAAAGCTGCGCGCAGCGTTTTCGCGCGCTAAGCGCGCAAAGGGCATCCCCACGGTGCCGTCCACCATAAAATTAGAACTAGAAACTAACCCATTCCTGCGCACAAACAATGCTCAGGTAGTGCGCGTGGCCGCCCTAAAATCGGGCATTTCCATCGAATCACTGAAAAATAATCCACACGAAGTATTCGCTATTTTACGCACTTGGAAAAATACATTTTGAACCCGACTGCACCGATGATTCGCGACGCTACACCGGCCGATTGCATGGCTATTTTTGGGCTAATCACCGAGCTGGCCGAATACGAAAAACTAGCTTCCGCCGTGACCGGTAGTGCAGAAATGCTGCGGACAAGTTTATTTGGCGCGCAACCTGCTGCGCAGTGCGTGGTGATTGAAGACGCGGATAAAAACGTGTTTGGCATGGCGCTTTATTTCTTCACGTTTTCCACATTCCTCACCAAGCGCGGCATGTATTTGGAAGACCTTTACGTGCAACCAACTAAGCGCGGTGGCGGACATGGCCGCGCCTTGCTTCTGCATTTAGCGGCCAAAGCCCGCGCGCTTGATTGCGGTCGTTTTGAATGGCGCGTGCTCGACTGGAATACGCCTGCGATTGATTTTTACAAAAGCTTGGGTGCCGCCATCATGCCTGAATGGCATTTGGTGCGGCTCGATGAACAGGGTATCGCGGCATTAACTAAAACTTAAATTAAGGAAATCACTCATGAGCACGGAAACGCCCGTAAGTACCCTAAGCGCCCTAAATCCAGCTGTCTTAGCCCTTGCTGATAAAACAGTGAGCACCAAACACAAACTTAAAATTGGCAAAACCACGCTTAACTACACGGCAGATTGCGGCACCGTGGTGTTGAAAGAGGAGTGGGAAAAATCTGGCGAAGCGCAGGCTGAAAAAAAGCGGGCGCAGCTGTTTTTTGTGGCCTACACGGTTGAAAATAAATCCGAAACGCCGCGCCCAATTACGTTTTCCTTCAACGGCGGACCGGGCTCTTCCTCCGTTTGGTTGCACATGGGTTTTGCCGGCCCGCAGCGGATTTTTATGGAAGGCAAGGGCGACGCCGGTGCGCCGCCGTACAAATTGGTGGACAATATTCACACCATGCTCACCGAAACCGACCTTGTATTTATTGACCCCGTGGGCACTGGGTTTAGCCGCATGGTGGAAGGCGAGAAGGTGGGTGAATACCATAACTACCAACGCGATTTAGAAAGTGTGGGCGAGTTTATTCGGCTTTATGTTTCGCGCAACAAGCGCTGGAATAGCCGCAAATACCTAATTGGTGAAAGTTACGGAACTACGCGTGCTGCGGGGCTTTCCAGCTATCTGCAAGAAAAATTTGGCATGTATATTAACGGCGTAATGTTAATTTCATGCGCGCTAGAATTCTCACATTTACGCTTTGATAACGGCAACGATTTACCACCGGTTTTGTACCTACCAACCTACGCCGCCACGGCGTGGTATCACGGCAAATTGAGTGCTGATTTACAAAAGCGCAGCCTACGTTCGGTGCTGGACGAAGTAGAGGCCTATGCCAGCAGCATCTATGCTGCCGCTTTATTTCAGGGACGCGCGTTACCGGCAGCCGCAGAAACTGAAGTCGTAAAGCAGCTCGCCCGCTACACGGGCTTGAGCGCCACCTACATTCGCGCTACGCGCTTGCGCATCAACATCGCTAAGTTTGTGAAAGAGCTTCTACGGTCTGAGGGAAAAACCGTGGGTCGCCTAGATAGCCGATTTACGGGGCTTGACAGAGATAATAGCGGCGAAACATTTGAAACAGATCCATCCTACACCGCTATTCTGGGGCCCTATGCCAGCACCTTTAATCACTACGTGCGGGCAACGCTCAACTATGAAAACGACCTGCCCTACCACACGCTTTCGGGCTTGTATTTAACGTGGGGCTGGAATGAATTTACGAATAAATATGTGAGCGTGTCTGAGAGCTTGCGCAAGGCGATGGCCGCAAATCCGGACTTAAAAGTATTTGTGGGCAACGGTTATTATGATTTTGCCACGCCGCATTTTGCGTCTGATTATTGCTTTAACCAATTGGCCGTGGATGAAACCCGTGCTAAAAATATCACCGTGCGCTACTACGAGGCGGGACACATGATGTATGTGCACCAACCGTCGTTAAAAGCGCTAGCGGATGATGTGCGAGCATTCTTGAAGAGTGCCTAAAATAGGGCATCTTCAGCCGTTTTTCGTAGGTTGGGTTGGGGTTTAGCCCAACATCGGCGCTACACTTGAGTACAAACTCTACACGCCGTCGCTATACAATACGCGCACTTGAATTTTAATGATTTAGAAAGCACAAAAATGACCATGTCTTTTGAAGCCAGTTTTAAAAAATTAGTCCCTGCCGTTGACTTCTGCGCGCTCCGTTTTGTGGAAGAAACTACCGAGCAATTAAGCGTGCGCCAGAATGTGGCGGAACCGATGCAAAAAGGGGTGGATCGCGGCGCGATGGTGACGGTGATGCACCAAGGCGGCTATGGTTACGCGGCAACTAGCGATTTAACCGAATCCGGCATTAAAGACGCGATTGGCCGCGCGCAAAATTTTGCCAAGCTTAGCCGTGGTCGCGCGGTTGCTGATTATTCAAAAATGGCTTTACCAAAACTAAGTCAGCCTGCAAATCCCGCATTTCCAACCTACGTTTCGCCCGTTTCCAAGGCATTGTCAACACTGACCATCGCTGAAAAAATCGAGTTATTGCTGGCTGAATCCGCCAAAAGCAAGTTTGATGATCGTATTATCGATTGGTCAGCATCGCTTTGGAGCACCCAAACCCGCCAGCTCTACATCACGGCCGACGGCATGAGCATTGCGCAAAATTTCGATTTTTTAGTGCCTGCGTTGTCCGTCACCGCGCACGATAGCAACGACACCCAAACCCGCTCATTTGGCGGTCGCTACAATGGCTTTTGTCAGCAGGGCGGACTTGAAATTTTAGAACGCTCAGGATTTTTTGGTGCAGGTCGCGCAACCGCTGAAGAAGCCTTGCAATTGCTCGCCGCCCCAAATTGCCCTAGCGGCAAAATGGACGTGATTTTGATGCCGGATCAAATGATGCTGCAGATACATGAATCCATCGGCCATCCGCTGGAGCTTGACCGTATCTTGGGTGACGAGCGCAACTTTGCTGGCACCAGTTTTGTCACGCTGGATATGTTTGGCAAGTATCAATACGGCTCGCCACTGCTTAACGTCACCTTTGACCCAAATCGCACGGAGCAGTTTGCGAGCTATGCGTTCGATGACGATGGGGCGCCTGCTGAAAAGCAATTTATTATCGAAGCGGGCTTGCTCAAGCGCCCGCTGGGCGGCGCAATTTCACAAGCGCGAGCCGACATTGAAGGTGTAGCAAATTCTCGCGCGTGCTCGTGGAATCGCCCGCCAATCGACCGCATGGCCAACCTAAATATTGAAGCGGGCGATACGAGCTTGGATGACATGATTGCAGGTATCGATGATGGCGTGATGATGAAAACCAACGTGAGTTGGTCAATAGATGACTCGCGCAACAAGTTTCAATTTGGCTGCGAATACGGTCAAGAAATTAAAAACGGTAGGCTCGGCAAGGTGCTGAAGAACCCCAATTATAGGGGCATTTCAGCCACCTTCTGGCGCTCACTTTCTGCTGTTGGCAATAATAACTCGGTGGAAGTTATGGGCACACCATTCTGCGGCAAAGGCGAGCCAAACCAAGTGATTCGCGTTGGCCACGCAGCGCCTGCTTGTAAGTTTTCGGGTATTGATGTCTTCGGTGGCGAAGCTTAATTTTTTAATCAATAAATCTACAAGAACTCAAAACAAAAATGCAAAATTACTTCCACGATCTCGCCAACTTAGTCTCCACTTCTGCCCGCGCTGGCGAAGTGACGTTTTTATGGCTGGCGGCCGAAACATCCGACTTCATTCGCTTCAACAAAAACGCCGTGCGCCAAGCCGGTGCTGTGAAGCAAGTTGCAATCACGTTAGCACTTGTGGTTGGTGCCAAACGCGCCGAGATGCGCATTATGTGTACCGGCACGCTAAGCCATGACCAAGCCGAAATTACCAGCGCAATTGCAAGCTTGCGAAGTGATGTGACGATGGTGCCGGATGACCCTTATTTGCTTTACAACACGGCCGTAGAATCTACCACCCATGTTGTTACCGGCAACGTACCTGATGGGGACGCCGTAATTAGCAACGTAATTGCCGCAGGCCAAGGCACGGATTTAGTCGGCATTTATGCGGGCGGCGCAATTTATCGCGGCTTTGCCAATAGCTTAGGCCAGCGCAATTGGCACCATGTTGATAATTTTAATTTTGAATGGTGCTTGTATCACGCGGCCGACA
This sequence comes from Betaproteobacteria bacterium, assembly GCA_043760555.1. GTDB lineage: Bacteria > Pseudomonadota > Gammaproteobacteria > Burkholderiales > Usitatibacteraceae > JANMDR01. The sequence goes on along the minus strand of JAYUOW010000165.1, from coordinate 30,190 downwards.
AAGCCGTAAAAAGTAGCTATGCGGGTGCCGATTGGCAAGCAGGCGCATTGAATCAAAAAATGGATTTTGCGCGCCAGCAGTTAGCCAAATTAAGCGCGCCCGCCACCACATTAAAGCCCGGCGAATATCGCGCGTTTTTTACACCTTCGGCATTGGGCGAAATTATTGATATGTTTAACTGGGGCGGCTTTGGTGTGAAATCACAGCGCAATAAACAAAGCCCATTGCAAAAAATGATTGATGATGGGCAATCATTACACAGCAGTTTTTCATTGAGCGAAAACACCCGAGACGGCCTAGCACCGGCCTTCTCCGAAGATGGCTATATCAAAGCACCGCACGTAGCACTGATTAAAAATGGTCGCATGGCAGAATCGTTGGTGTCGCCGCGCTCGGCAAAGGAATACGGTATTGCTACCAACGGTGCCAGTGCCGATGAAGGCGGTGAATCATTTGATTTAAGCGCTGGAACACTCGCCCAAGTAGATGCCCTAAAAGCCCTAGATACGGGCATCTTCGTGGGTAATTTATGGTACTTAAACTTTAGCGACCGCGCCAATTGCCGCATGACTGGCATGACGCGCTTCGCTACTTTTTGGGTAGAAAATGGTGAAATTAAAGCACCGCTTAACGTAATGCGCTTTGATGACACCGCCTACAACGTAATGGGTACAAACTTGATTTCACTCACCGCCGAACGCGATTTTATGCCGGATTCAGCGAGCTACGGCGAACGGTCTACTGGGTCTAGCCACTTGCCGGGCGCACTGGTAAGTAGTTTCAAGCTGACGCTTTAAACTAACGCGCTAAAATAGGGTTTCACGGAGCATTAAACGATGCCAAAACTCTCACTGCGGGCGCTGTTAATTATCCCGTTTGTTGTGCTAATTTTGATTTTGACGGCCATCATTGCATGGCTGTCTTACGATGCGTCGCAGCGCACCGCATTAAAGTTGGTCGACAGCCTTGCCGTGGGCGTGTCCGAACGCGTACGCGTTGCCGTAGAGCGTCACATGGCACCTTCGCACTTAGTGCTTGAAGCAGCGATTCCCAGCTTGCGCGATAATTTAGAAACGCGCATCGATGCTGATTTAGCCCTCCCCGCCATTGAAGCCAGATTGCGTGCGGCAACCCGCTTAAACCTAAACCCAAACAACTATATTTATTACGGCAACGCGGCCAAGCAATTTGTGGGCGTTTCAAGAATCGACAGCAACGATATTGAATTGCGAATAAAGGCTGACCCCCTCAAACCACGATCGTTTTTTAACGAGCGCACCCAAGCTCACGTAGCACCGATAAGAACACTGACTAAAACCGAGACCACCATCTATGACCCACTAACCCGGCCGTGGTTTAAAGCGGCATCGGAATCAAAAGCGCCTATCTGGACAGCCGTTTATTCGGCGTTCTCAAGCAAAGACCTTATAACCACGCTAGCACACCCTATTTATCGCCGCGACGGCACCCTAGATGGCGTGCTGTGCACAGATGTTGCCTTAAATAAGCTAAATGAATTTCTTGCGTCCGTGCCAGTTAGCGCTAATGGCGTAGCAATTTTGATTGAGGCCAATGGCGACATCATTGCCACCAGCAATGGTGCGCCCTTATTTATGGAGGCCAATGGCGTAAAAAAGCGTATGAATGCCGCCCAAAGCGACAACCGTTTAATCCGCGAAGCGTTCGCGCAGTTCGCGCCGCAGATCAACGGTGCAGCTTTGCTAGAACCCATCGTTCGAGATTTTTCGCTTGACCGGTATCAGCTTGGCACTATCCACGCCACCCTCGACGATTTGCCCGTTGGCGCGGGGCTAAAATGGTATTCCATCGTGGCCGTGCCGCACGAAGATTTTATGGCAGGTGCGCGCGGCTTTGCATGGCGCAGCATCGTTATCGGGGTGCTGATTGCGGGCGTTGCAATGTTGCTCGGCTACACCGTGGTAAACCGCGTGGCGCGTGATTTAAAGGTGCTTAACGACGCCACTAAAGCCGTTGCCACTGGACAAAGCCCTGCACCGTTGCCCATTACCCGCAACGATGAAATTGGCGATTTAGCGCGGCAATTTGAACGCATGCATGTAGATTTGCAGGAAGATAAACTCACCGGCGCCATCAATCGCGAAACCTTCAATCGCATCGTCGCTGGGCGCTTTAGTGCGCAAGCTGGCTTGTCGCCTGCACCGCTTGTTCCCTTCGCTATTTTGTTCATTGACCTTAATGGCTTCAAAGCGGTGAACGACACCCACGGCCACCTAATCGGCGACGAAGTGCTAGTAGCTGCCGCCAACCGCACGCGAGACGCCGCGCGCGCGTCGGATATTGTGGCGCGTTTTGGTGGTGATGAATTTGTGGTGCTGTTAGATAACGTAGCCGACCGTAGCGCCGCACAACAAGCCGCGCAAAAAATTCTTTCCGCAATCAGACAATTGCTGGTGCTGCAAAATGGCGTAACCTTAACCATTAAAGCCGCCGTGGGCATCGCGTTTTATCCTGAAGACGGTGAAGATTTAGAAACCTTGCTGAAGGTGGCAGACGCCAGGATGTATCAGCATAAAGCCTCAACAAAATTACAATAGCGTGCCTGAAGACGCCCGAAAATAGGGCATCTTCAAGCACTTTAGCAACGCTCAAGGAACGCAAATGCCCGACGATATTCAACCAGAATCCCGCACCGTCTACCGCGCTTGCAATTTGTGCGAAGCCATTTGTGGCGTAGCGATTAAAGTTATCGGCAATAAAATTGAGAGCATTCGCGGTGACGATGATGACCCGTTTTCGCGCGGACATATCTGCGCCAAAGCGATCGCCATTCAAGACATTCACGAAGACCCTGACCGCCTGCGCCGCCCCATGCAACGCATCGGCGATGCGGGTGCTGCCGCGCAATGGCGCGAAATTTCATGGAATGACGCCTATGAAATCGTGGCGGAAAACATCGCGCAAATTATCACTGTACACGGCAATGATGCCGTTGCGTTGTATGCAGGCAATCCCAACGTCCATAATTTTGGGCACATCCTTAATTTTCCGTCGCTTGCAAAGTTAATTAAATCTAAAAATATTTTTTCAGCGTCATCGGTCGACCAACTACCACAGCAATTAGCGTCCTACTTCATGTTTGGTCACCAGTTTTTAATCCCCATTCCAGACATTGATCGCACCGATTATTTTTTAATGTTGGGCGCAAATCCGATTGCCTCAAACGGCAGTTTAATGACGGTACCTGATGTCGCAAAACGGCTGAAAGCCCTGCAAACACGGGGCGGTAAGCTCATCGTGATTGACCCGCGTAAAACTGAGACAGCCGACATCGCCAGCGAGCATCACTTCATTCGTCCGGGCAGTGACGCCGCGTTTTTAGGCGCTCTGCTCACAACGATGCGCGAAGAAAATTTGCTGCGGCCTATAAACGCAGAGCAATTGGTGGGCTTCGATCTTGCGTTAAACGCGCTATCGGCTTTTACGGCAGAATCGGTCGCGAATTTTTGCGGCATTAGTGCCACGACTATTCGCCAGATTGCGCGTGATTTTTGTACTGCGAAATCTGCCGTTTGCTATGGCCGCATGGGCACCACCACGCAGGCGTTTGGCACGTTGAATCAATGGCTAATTTATCTAATCAATATTGCCAGCGGTAATTTAGACCGCGTCGGCGGTGCCTTGCTCACCACGCCGCTCATGCCCCTCACGGGCGCTGGCACGCGGCCCGGCGGCCACGCCCGCTGGCACTCCCGTGTGCGTAAGCTGCCCGAATCAAATGGCGAATTACCAGTGGCGGCATTGGCTGAAGAAATACTGACCGAAGGCGCAGGTCAAATTCGCGCGCTGTTTACCATCGCAGGTAATCCGGTGTTGTCCACGCCAAATGGCCGACAGGTTGATGCCGCATTAGCGCAGCTAGATTTCATGTTTTCAATCGATATTTTTATCAACGAAACCACGCGCCACGCCAATATAATTTTACCGCCCACATCCGCGTTAAATCATGACCATTACGACGCCAGCTTCAACGCCTTCGGCGTGCGCAACGTCACGCGCTTAAACCAAGCCATATGGCAACGGGATGAAAGTGAACGCTATGACTGGGAAATCTTTAGCGGCATCTGCACGCGCTTAAGTGCAAAACTGCAGCGCGAATACAAAGCCCCGCCAAGCGTGCGCGATGTGGTAAAACTAAGCACCGAACGCAGCCCTTATGCCCAAGGCATCAGCTTCAACGCGTTATTAAACGCGCCACATGGAATCGATATGGGCGCATTGACGCCCTCATTATTTGCACGCTTAGAAACCGAAGATAAAAAAATCCATTGCGCGCCGGACGTGTTGCTGGCCGATTTGCCACGGCTGCTGAGCGCCATGAACAGTGCCAAGCCCACAGCACTAACTCTAATCGGCCGTCGTCATGTGCGCAGCAATAATTCATGGATGCACAATGCGCACCGCTTGGTCAAAGGTAAGCCGCGCCATCAACTAATGATGCACCCCGATGACATGGTCGCCCGCAACATAGTCGACGGCAGCCGCGTGCGCATCCAAGCGCGCGTGGGCAATATCGAGACCGAAGTGCAAGCCAATGCCGACATGATGCCAGGCGTGGTCTCGCTGCCCCACGGCTTTGGGCATGGTCGCTCAGGCGTGCGCATGACCATCGCCCAAGCCCACGCAGGGGAATCAGCGAATGATTTGACCGATGAAATGCTGCTGGATGCGGTGTCGGGAAACGCGGCGATTAACGGGGTGTTGGTGGAGGTTTTTGCGGCTTGATGGGTGGCTGGAGATGGCCTATTTTTGGGCATCTTCAGGCATTAAATCGAATACGTGTAGGTCGGGTTAAGCGGTTTTTTGCCGCTTGGCAAAAAGACACTTAAACCGACCTACTAATGCTACAAATACAAATCAATGCAATGTGATACCCTATTCAATCGCATAACTCTTTGAAAGTGAAGCCATGAAATCTTCCCATATCACAAGTTTCGCCGCTGGCATCCTTGTTGGCGCCATTGGCTTCGGTGGAATCGCCGTTCACGCCAGAATGGTCACATTGAATGCCTCCATCGGCGGCGTTTTGCCTAACTCTGAAGGCAGTTTGTATTGCGTCTCAACAGGGTCTGCCCTCAGACCGATCAAAGGCGTATCGCGTGAAACTAGCGTTAACGCGCCAGGCGGTGTTTCCAACGGCGTGTCGATGCGCTGTCCTGCTTGATCACACCGCGCGCAAAGAAGTTGTAGGTCGGGTTAGGCGGTAGTTTTGGGCTTGGCACCCCTTGAGGGTGTAACCCAACGTAACGATTGTGATACGCAATAAATCAAAAATTGGCACCCAAAAAACACCATCATCTGTGTGCCAACACCGCGTCGGGTTACGGCGAACTACCGCCTAACCCGACCTACAATTGCTGGTCACTTCCCCGACGCCTTACCCCGACCACCCTCATATCCACTAGCCTTCAATATCGCCGCCGGATCCCGCATCGCAATCAAGTCCTCAATGGCCGCCCGCTTATCACGCGCTTGTGCCACGTAGGCTGCGGCAATCTGCATCCCCACCCAATACCCGCCTTCAAATGGCCAGCCAGCGGGCGCTTTGCCGAAGTTGTAAAACCAGCGCTGCATGGCTTTTTCAACTTCAGGCTCCTTCGACCTATCATCCTGCTTGCGCGCGGCGATCACCGCAGCGTCCGCTTGAAACTGCTTCCAAAGCTCCGCCTCACGCGCGCGTCCCCACACCTCGCGCTCGGCACTTGGCGCGACGCCCGTCACCACGCTCGCTAAATAATCGGGCGTGCCTTCAAGCAGCGCCATCAACAATAACAGGTTGCGCAGCGATTCTTTTGAAGGCTCACTTTGCCAAGAATGCACGGTTTCATGCGCAAATATCGCGCGCATGTTTTTAATAAACTGCTCAGGCTTAGTGCCTGCAGAACACATCACCTCCAAGCCCAGCACCTGCGCATCAGGCGATGCTGTGCCCCCTGACGTACCCGCCCCAAACACCACGTATACAGTGGGAAGCGCACGGTTTGACAGCAGGCCGCGATAGGCCAAATAAACCGCGCGCAACTCAGCTTGCGTTGATGCCACAAGCGGTAAACACGTGGTGATCGCGTAACGATAATCCGCTGCTTTTTCTGCCACCGCAGCGGCCATTGAGGCAGCATCAGTGATGCGATAAGGCGTAAAAATTTCAACGCCACGTCCAGCACCGGTGAGATATTCCTTTTGAATTTGCGCGGCAGTGGGCGTGCCGCCGGTGGCATTAAAGAGCTTTGCAAACCGTTCGGCATCTACGGTGTTTACCTGTGCAGTGAGTGGGTCTACGGGCGGAAGGGTTGCTTTTATTGGGGTAACTTGCTGCGCATAAACGACTGCGCTGACGAGCAAGATAAATGGCGCGAGAAATATTTGCTTTGCTATTTTCATCTGAAGCCTCCTAAATTAGTCTGATGGCATGTGGCGTATTGCTTTAACTGCTCGTGATGTGAAATTTTGATAGGCTGTAGGTACCCTAAAATAGGGCTTCTTCAGCCTATTCAATCCAAGCATACTCATTGCGATTCTTTCTTTGTTAGCTTTCAAACGGATTAAACACAGTGACTGAAAACGGCTCATAGTCTCGCGTATTGCGTGTAACCACCGTCAAATTTTTCACGATGGCTGTTGCTGCGATCATTGCATCCTCATACAACGTGACGCTTTGGCGATGCATGAGTTTTGCCCACAAACTGAACATCTTGTCATACATCGGGATTACGCTAAACGTAGAAGTTACTTCTGCCAACCAGCGCTCAATGGCTGCCGCTTTAGCTTCATCTTGTTGGCGGGTAAGTTCAATTCCCGCCTGCAGCTCACCAATCGTGACCGTGCTGATGTAAAGATGTTCGTCCGCAATCGAATCGAACCATTTCAGAACAGCACCGTGAGGGCGAGGACGCCTTAGCGCCAAAACTACATTCGTGTCGATTAGATACATGAGCGTTAAAGCACCGGTGGCGCGCGGCGTCTGGCTGCACCACGCGGCGGCAATTCCATATCAAAGCACGCTTCATCGCTCAATAACAGCGACTTCAATGTACGACGTGATGCGATATGAAGGCGCTTCCATTCTGCAATAGGAACCAACACCGCCATCTCCGTCCCGCGCCGCGTCACTATTTGCGCGCCATCGGCAATGCAGGCATCAAGAAGTGCGCTGAATCGCGATTTCGCATCTTGCACTGGCCAAGTATTCATAAAACGTCCGTCAAACTAATCATATAACTAGTTTAATCATCCACATCAGCAAATTCAAGCGCGGTTCCATGCGCGCTAAACGGCACGCAAGTGCAGTGCGCAGACCGGATCATGTGTAGGGGCGACAACTTTGCCTCGTGTGTAATTAACTCTTTTAAGGCCTACATCCAGCGATCAAATCTGACAGAGCTAGCACGTTGCAAAACGGGTTGCCATGGACAAATTCAGGAGTAAATTTCAGCGCTGCAGACTTATACGTTCGCGGACCGAGCAAAGATATAACTATTCGTAGATTCCGTAAAATAGGGGTGCTTCAGCCTATTATAATTGCCGATATCTTCTATCGTGCCAACGCAAAAATGACTCCTGCAGGATACCAAAACTGGTAAAAGCGGAATGTTGAAAGCCCCTTATTTGCGCGTTAATGGGCGCTGAACTTTAGTCTAACCACCTAATCAATCCGATGCTGCAGTACGATGTACTATGCTTTAGAATAACCTGTGGATTTACAGCTTGACCAAGCGATGATGTGTAGTTTCAAAAGCTGGCTCGTCGCAAACGCAACTCCAACACAAATCAATGAAATGCTAAATGCCAATTAAATCTCGAGTGTACGTAGAAACGTCGGTTATTAGTTACCTTACCGCGAGGCCAAACAACGACTTTCGTGCAATGTCCAACCAGAACGTCACCCTTGAGTGGTGGGAAGTCGAGCGGCCAAAATTTGAGCTGCTGATTTCAGAATTTGTTATCGCAGAGGCTAGCCTTGGGCATCCAGAAGCTGCCCATCGGCGGTTGGCCGCGTTAGCTGGTTTAGTTGAACTGCGAGCAACACCAGCGGTTAGAGCACTCAGCCGAGAACTTGTCGCCCGCAATGCGTTACCTGCGATTGCCCACATGGACGCTTTACATGTCGCCATTGCCGCGGTGAACGGTATCGAATACTTACTGACTTGGAATTGCACGCACATCGCAAACGCTTACACGCGGCCGAAAATCGAGGCAACGTGCAGAGCACTTGGATACGAGCCGCCCATCATTTGTACCCCGCAAGAACTTACGGAGAATTAGCATGTGGAAAGATCCTATAGTTGCTGAAACTCGCGCCCTGCGTGAGCAATATGCAAGCCAATTTAGCCACGACACCGAGGCCATCTTTGCAGACATTTTGCGCCGGCAAGCCCTACCGGGAAAAATTTTGGTTTCCTACCCGCCTCGAAAGCCAGTTGTATTAGCACTTGCCGTGAAGGCGTCAAACTAAAAGTTGAATCCAGCCCTGCGGTATTTGAAGGCATGACGCTGGCGTGTTTTTCTTGTTTAAGTAGTGACGATATTGATTGATCGCAAGATTTTCTCAGATGACTTATGCCATCCGATTAGAAGTATCGGTACCAAAATTCTATGTTTCATTGTCTTAGAGACGCCCTAAAATAGGGTTTCTCCGAGTGTATGTAATAACGAAAGACTTGACCCCAACTTGTTCGGCAGAGCGAAAAAAACGCGATGTTTTCGAAATGTTTACAGTTATTCTCAACCATAGCCTTAGCCTCCATCACAACTTAAACTGTGATCTAAATTTAACGCATTTTCTGACCCAGCCCAAACTATGAAGCTCTCGTCCACTGAATTGACGCGCTTTAGTACGCGACACGCGCTGAAGCTAAGGCCGATAACTTTAATTACATCGAGTGCTTCTACAATAAAGTTCGACGGCACGGTGTTCCGCGTAATAAAAGTCCGCCCGATTTCACGGATGCTTTTAATGCCAAATTAAAAAGTAAGGCAAAATGATTTATCCTCTAACTTACTAGATCATGCTGTCGGATAAATTGAGTCTTTCCAGTTCCTGCTCGTAAATAGTCTTAACAAACAACTCATTAATAGAAAAGACGAACATGACACCGGAGTTTTTTGAGGAACTTCTCGAAGAAGAAGAAAGTACAACGCTAGATTTCAAAGAAGCTGCTTTTATACTGACGAATCAACAAGGCATCGAGGTACATCGCGGACAGGCAAAGCTAATTAAGCATGTGCTGGCGTTTGCTAATACTACTCGGCGAGCCAATGCATATATCCTATTAGGCGTGAGAAAGAAACTCGGATCTAAAGCAGAGGTTGTTGGGACAGAAGCCAATATCGATGACGCGATTGTTCAGCAAATTGTTAACTCGAAACTGAATCGCGCAATTGATTTTCATTATTACAATTTCACGTATCAAGATAAGCAGGTTGCCGTAATTGAAATACCACTCGGACAAACTCGTCCTTTCTATCTGCTCAATAATTTTGAGCCGCTACGCGCGAAGGAAACCTACATCCGGCGTGGCAGTTCAACGGATGTAGCAACGCCGGATGAAATCATGGGTTTTGCCCGAGTTGATCGTGGCAGAACACCTACTCCATTAATTGAAGTTACTCTCTTTGACTACTCGGCAAAAAAATCTCTTGGGTTTGAACAGCATATCGAGCTAAAACCGCGTGACTACCCAATACAGAACGAAATTTCGGATTATTCCCCGGAAACAAAATCTACTGATGCTTATGATGTGTTGGCGCGTTTTAACGGGTCTGCTACAAACAGTTCATATTATCGAGAGTATGCAAAGTGGGACAGTCAATCCAGCTCTGTTTTTCCGGTTAGTTTTCAAATTACAAATCAATCTGAGGTTACAGCGATTGATGTCAGTGTTCGTCTCAAATTTGCAGACGAAAACGAATCTATCTTTTTTTTAAGGGCGGTCGAACTGGATTCGAAGCCTTTTAAACAACGCGAGGATTGGCGGAATCCGTTCTTTCAACATAGTTCGCGTGCTTCGCCGCAAGTCCCTCGAATCGAACGGCGCCATGAGTACTTGATCGACTCACAAATTCATCACGTCGAACTAATCCTTGGAAAGTTGCAGCCCAAAGAATCGTTTACGTTAGATCAAGGCCTGTACATTGGCACGAAGAGCGCTGGATTAGTAGTCGCCCACCTCGTGGGTGCAGTTTATGCCGACAATATTCCGCAGCCACTACCAGTAAAGTTTAGCTTCTTCATTCAAAGCGATCGTCACAAAGTCACGAGCGAAGACTTTCTTGGCATTAGTCGGCCGTTCATTCTAAAACAACAGAAAGTCGAATGATCCGTTAGCACGCGGATGATGTCCGGCACCAAGATAGCTTGATCCGAGCGACACGCAAGACCGATGCCATTACCGATAAGCGCTAAACAAGCCGCAGGCATATCTTTCATCAGCACGCTTGAACGTGATTTTTGACCACCGCACTGACGATACCGTAAACCCGTCTACGACTTTCAACGAGTATAAACCCGCTACACAACAAACCGCCTTCATCTGAAAAATAGGCTTACGCCACTCGGCTGGCAAAACCCGAATCACCGCCCAAGACAATTACCTCAAAACCCCTGCCTCGCCAACCCCCTCCCCTGCGCAAACCCCTCCCCCTCCACCCGCACCGTCATCACTCCCAAATTCGCATCATAAAACTCCACCCGCAAGCTGCCAACTAAGCTTGGAACAAAAAAATTCGCGTTATAGGCGTCGCCCAGCCACGCGGTGGCTTGCGTGCGGTAGAGCGCGCCTGCGTAGGCGTTGCCTTCCCATGTGCCGCCGGGCATGACTCGCCATGTGGTTTCGCCTTGGGCGTTGTAGGTATACCAGACGCCGAATAGGGTGTTGCCTTGTTGGGCAATGTTTAGGCCCCAGCCGTTTTCTGCTGTGCCGCCCCACCAAAGGTCGTTTACGGGTAGGCGTGGTGCGGGTGATGGTGCGCCAAATACTTGACGCTCGATATTTTTAGCGCCCGTTGTTGTGCCAGATGCGCCGTTGATGGTGTAGCTTAAGTTTGCGGTTTTTTGGCTTAAGAATTTTAGCTTTATTTGGCCTACAGGTTTGCCTACATTTAGCGGCAATACGGTGTTGGGATCGGGTGTGGTTTTGTAGGCGTAGTAGGGGCTAGATTGCGGTTGATAGACTACGCCGCTGTATTCGGTTTGCTCGGTGTTCCATGTGCCGCCGGGCATGACTAGCCATACCGGTTGACCTGCTTCATCATAAATGTAGAGCACATTAAACTGGGTGTTGCCGTGTTGGGTGATGCTCATGCCCCAGCCTCTTTGTGGCTCGCCGGCCCACCACATATCGCTGTAGTCTGGCGCTATTTTAGCGACGGTGGCGTAGTTGATGGTGGCTGCTGCTGTGTTAACTGAAACTGCGCCCTGCGGGTAGCGCGCAGTGGCGCTTTGCGCGACCGTGGCCGAGCTTTGGGGCGCGAAGCTGCATGAGGTGACTGCGATGGTAGCGCCCGCTGAAATTGGCGTGAGCGGATTGCCTTCGCAAATAATATTGCCGCTGCCATCAACAAAACTCACCGAGCCGGTGGCTGCTACTTGTTTGCCGTTGCTGGTGGCCGTGGGTGCGGCATCATCGGCAGTGACGAGCACTTGCGCGGTTAGCGTTACCGTTTGGCCGCGCAAGGGTGTGCGTGGTTCCATTGATAACGTAATGCTGTTAGTCGCAGTGCCTACTGCATGGCGGATGGTGGTGAGCACTTCTTTATTTGCGGCGTCGCCAGCGTAATAAACTTGATAAATATTTAAGCCTGCGGGGCGCGCATTTAGCGGCACATCACAGGCTGCAAGGCCAGATAATACGGGCACCTTGGGGCATATCACTTGCACACCTGCCGCACTGATGCGGCGCACATCAACCGTGCCTGCAGGACCAGTGCCCGCAAGGGAAACTCGCAGCGAAAATGCCTCGCCAATGGCTGATGGGGACTTGCTGGCGGTGAGCACGGCAATGGTTGCCGAACGTGGCGGCCGAGGTGCAAATTGCACCAACACGTCGGTGCGGCCATTGAGTGCCATTGCATCAACGGTACAGCTTGCGCCGTTAAACGCAGCGAGCGGGTTTTGCACGGCTGTGCACACTTGCACGCCATTTACCGACCAACCCGCGACGATGGATGTAGCGTTGGGCATGGCCACTAATTTTACCGCCCCCCCCAGCACGGCATCAGCGCTGCACCGCTTGCCACATTGGATATTGAGCGTTTGGGCGATCACGGTGCCACCGACGTTTGCCGCGACGTCATTGCCTGCCGCACTCACCTGCACGATGAACGGTGCGGTTTGGGTTTGTAGCGGCATGGAAAGGTTATCAATCCATGCGGCGTCAGCGCCCACTGCTGTGTTGGCATCTTTTTCGTATGACCACATTAACGTGTGATTACCTGCCGTGATGGGCGCTTCAATTTGCGCCCAGCCGCTGTAGCCCGACACGCCCACACCACCCACTTCCATACACGTGCCGCTTAAGCCAACGACTACGCCATCGATAAAAAATCGTAAGCAATCAAAGGCTGGCTCGCTAGACACGCGCCTATCAAAACGAATGGTACCGCCGGTAAATACGCCGTCAAATTGTATTTGCGCTTTGGCAGCAACTCCAGTGTTGGCGAGCGGATTTGATTTTAAACTGCATGCGCCTTCGGTACTGGCATCGCGCGCAACGCCCCAGCTGGTGGTGGCACCCTCAGGTTGCGACCAGCCTTGGTCTGGTAGCGTGCAATTGAGGGGAAATGCATCGGGCTCATCATCAAAAATTTCTACCGTGGCGGTGCTGCCCGCCACCGCACTACCTCCCAGCGATACGGCATTTACAAAATCGAATAGCTCAACTTTAAAATTTTCAGTGCCTTCATTTTGCGCATCTTGGATAGTTTGCACACGAATAAATTTATCGCCTAACTCACCGTCAGCCCACGTTAATTGACCACTTAGGGTTAAAAAATCAAGCTCGGCGCGCGCAGTTTGTTCTACGGTTTGGTAGCGCACGGCAGCTGCGCCTGCGCTGCCACCCAGCCGCGATACTTTTAGTGTGACCACGCCGCCTTCCGACACGCCGACTAACTGTGGATAGAACTGAATTGATCCACCCACATTTGCACTGGCACTATTGCGGAACACGCTAGTAGTGCTGCGGGTATTGTTAAGCGCTAACGCGGCGTTAGATACACCAATATTGCCGCTTGGCCAATCGCGATAAGGCACCGTGGCACTGGAAAACTGCGGCACGCGCACGCAGGTGACATTAACGGCGGCACAGGCATCGTTGTAGGCCATGATGGTGCGGAATTTGTTAGCGGTATCAACATAGCCGTGCGCATACGGGTAGGGCAAAACACTGGTGTCTACAAAGGGATCATGCCGCAGCCCCATATTGTGGCCAAGCTCGTGCGCGAAGGAATAATTGCCCACGGCACAGCTGCGCGTGACCACATTAAACGCACTGCGGGCAAAGCTTGCCGCCACGGTGCTCATCACGCTCGCAATGCCGCAACTGCCGCCACCGTTTTCAACCCACAGGCTCACGATGTCGGCACCGTAAGCATCGCGCAGCAAATGCAAATCGTCCAACGCGCCGTCACCAAAAGTGCGCAGAGTGGCGATGTCGGTACTTAAATTACCGGATTCAGCATAAGCAATTTCATGCGCCAACACTAAGCGCAACTGCTGCTTTACGCCGCTGTTGGTGTAGGCCAAATTAGTTTGTGCAACGCCTAAGTTTATTTGGGCGTCCATTGCGGCTGTGCCACCAACAGCGGCCTTTGCAGCGGGCGTGTAGGCGACCATCACGTCGATGATGGTGTCACCCTCGGCTTGGGGCACTGCGGCTGCGGGTGGTGTCGCAAACGACTTAAATACTTCTGCCCGCGCTTTGTAAGTATCGGTAATTGTTGGCTGCGTGGCTTCGGCCGATGCGTGCCAATCTGCTGGGTGGTCTTTAAACTGGTGCTGGTTGATTTCAACCCACGCGTAATTGCTTGTACCGCGTTCAGAAATTAGTTGCAATTGCTTATCGTGCAGCTGCACTACGGCTGCAAAGGCACCGGCACGTTCGACCCAAACTACGGTGGCGCGGGCGTCATCATCGACCGTGCCGGTGGCCGCAAAGCCTTGCGTAGGGCGCTTGGTGTCAAAAAAATAAGCGCGATCAAAACGCAAATTAACGGTGCGCGCAGCATCAACGGCAAGTGCTAACACCATCGTAAATTCAGGGCTGGCGCGTGCCGGATTATTGGTTGCTGCGGTTTGCGCAAAGCTGCGCACCGCAGCCGGTGCGGTGTGCTCAAGCGCTACGGATGTGTGTGCGTGTGCGGGCGTCGCAAGGTTCAGCATCATCAAAACGCAAAGGCAAATTAACCGATGCATTACCGCAGATTGTGCAATAAAATTCATTACTATTAACACCTTGGAGAAGGCCGTAAATAGGGCGTTTACAGGCATATTTTGCGCTACAAAAATAACTAGTTTTAGGTTATTTTTTAGCGAACCATTGACGACTCAATTGCGCCCAATAGCTGGCACCCAAACCGATAATGTCGTCGTTAAAGTCATATTTTGGGTTGTGCAGATTGTTGCAGGAACTTTGCCCGCTAGCACCACCGTTGCCGATGAGCGCGTAGCAACCGGGGCGCGCTTCTAGCATAAAGCCAAAATCTTCCGCCGTCATATTGGGTGGCGTATCGCGGTTCAACGCGGCTTCCCCAACTAGGCTGGCCATCACGTCACCCGCAAACTGGGTCTCAGTTGCGTGGTTTACGGTGGCAGGATAGCCCTCGACAAACGTGAGGGTTGCGGTGGCACCGTGCGCAAGTGCGGTGTGCTCGCAAATGCGCTGCATGCCGGCCTGCATCATCGCCAAAGTGGCAGCACTGAGCGTGCGCAAGGTGCCTTTCATGATGGCGTGCGATGGAATAATGTTTTCAGTTGTGCCTGCAACAATCTGCCCGATAGTCAGCACTGCTGCATCAACCGGATTTAAATTGCGCGACACCAACAGCTGTAGCTGGCTCACCATTGCGCAAATAATTGGGATCGGGTCAACACCGGTGTGCGGCTGCGCCGCGTGCGCGCCACGGCCTTCTACGCGAATTTCAAAGCGATTGGCGGCAGACATAATCGGCCCCACACGCACCGCAAATTGCCCGGCGGGCAAAAGGGGCCAATTGTGCAAACCAAATACTGCATCCATCGGAAACTGGGTAAATAAGCCATCGTCCATCATGGCTTTGGCACCCGCACCCCCCTCTTCGGCGGGCTGAAAAATAAAGTGCACCGTGCCTTCAAAATTTGGATCATCCGCCAACAACATCGCGCCGCCTAGCAGCATCGTCGTGTGGCCGTCATGGCCGCAGGCATGCATGATGTTTTTGTATTTTGAAGCATGGCTAAACAAATTGCCCTCGGGCACGGGTAGCGCGTCCATGTCTGCGCGTAGGCCTATCGCGCCGAGCCTGTTGCCGCGTGACAGCGTACCCACCACGCCGGTTTTACCCAAGCCGCGATGCACGGACAAACCCATTTCTTTCAAGGCGGCCGCAACGACATCGCCAGTGCGATTTTCTTCGTAGCGTAGCTCAGGGTGGGCGTGAATATCGCGCCTGATTTCGATAAGCTTAGGAATAAATTTGGCGATGCCATCGGATAAATTCATGTGCTTCCTTTGTGGAGCCTAGCATCGACGCTGAGTGCATCGCCGTAGCAGTGGCGATGGCGGTGGCGAATAGTACCTAGCGACGGCTACTTCGCTCTGCGAATGACTTGCGAATTAACCATATCGGCATCGTACTTGGTACCATCTTTGTTGTGCTGTACGCCGGAGGCTTTGCTTGTGCCGTTTTCAAAATTACCGATAAACACGGAGCCATCACTAAAGGAAAACTCCCCTTGGCCTTTCGGCAAAGCGGCGACAAAATCACCCTCGTATTTATTTCCATTGGCGTACATTAAAACGCCCTTACCGGTGAGCGCGCCACCCACCAGCTCGCCTTCGTAGCGATTGCCGTTTGCAAAATAGTAGACGCCGCGTCCATTGGCGTTGTTGTTTACGAATAGTCCATCGATTTTGTCGCCGCTTTTATAGCTGTAAATACCGCGCCCAGATTGCACGCCAGCCTGCATTTCGCCTTCGTATTTATCGCCACTAGCAAAATTATAGACGCCCTTTCCATGCGGCTTTCCAGCTAAAAAGCTACCTTTAAAACTATCGCCGCTCTTGGCGAAAAAGTACTCGCCTTCGCCAACGATGATGCTATCTTTAACTTGGCCTTGATAACGATCGCCACTCGCCCAGCTCCATTTGCCATTGCCTGATTGCGTATCCGTTACCCAATCACCATCGTATTTATCGCCGTTTTCCCAAATGTATTCGCCGCGACCTTGCTTTTTATTGTCGATAAAATCGCCTTTGTAGCGAAACGACTTGGCGACAAATTCGCCCGGGCCGTGCAGCACGCGGCTTTTATCCGGTAGTTCTTTAAATTGGCCTTCGTAGTATTCATCTTTAGTAAATTCTATGCGCCCGTTTTGGATAGGATTTGGCTTTACCACCACCGGCACCGCTACCGCAGGAACGCTTGGAGCAACTACAAGAGCAGCCGCAGGCGGCGTGGCAGCACTTGGCGTGTTTAGACTAGGTTGTGCCGCTGGCGGGGGAATAGTTACCGGTAGCGATGGTGCCGCTGGCGCACTAACCGTAACCTTTGTTGGTGCAGTTGCCGGAACCACAACCACCGCAGGCGGCACAACGGACGGTTTAATCTCTGTTGGCGCGGCCGCAGGACGTACTGGAACCACCACAGGCACGAGAACGGGTGCCGCAATAGGCTCAGCGACTAACACTGCTGGCGCTGCCGTTTGCGCGCTGTTCAACGGCTGCGCAGTGACTTGGGCGCGCTGCAGCGACTCTAATCGAAATTTAGCAACGGAAGCCAAGGGTCCAGTTGGAAACTCCTTTAAAAAGCGCAAATAATCTTCCGGCTGATTGCTATTTTTAACGAAGCTCCACATTTCTTGCGCAGCTTGCAAGTCGAATCCCGTAGGCCCTGACGGCACGGATTGCGACCGCGCGGCACCAGTGTTGCCCGGTGCTATTTGCGCCAATGGCGGCGCTGCACCTTCAACAAAGAAAAACGCACGCTTACCAGCCGACGGACTGCTTAAGGCCTCGGGGACTTGCTTGCCACCGCTTTCTTGCTGCACGGCACGCGATACGTTTTCAAACATGAGTATCGATTGCAAATTAGGCTTTACCATTTCGCGCAGTAAATGTTTGGTGTACAAGCCGTTTTCTTCGTTTGCGCCTGCGTCAAAAGCCACAGCGCCGGGTTTCGCAGCAAACGCAATGACTGTGCCGCTTGACGTGCGCATAGACGCCAATCCCGTTTCGGATAATACAAATTCGCCCTTAAACGGGTTATTGCGACACGCGTCCAAAATCAATATTTTATTGCTGACTCTACTTTCATCCATGTAGTCTAGGACGGTGCTGGCTTCAAAGGTTTTGGATTTAATTTCTAAGTCCGACGCAATGTTTGCGCCGATGGGCACTAGATAATTTTTCTGATTGCGTTGCAGGCCGTGACCTGCGTAAAAAAACACCGCTGCCCTCGCATCCGGCAACAGGCGCGCAAATTCGACCGTTGCGCTGTTCATGTCGTCTAAATTTGCGTTCAGCCTGAGCACCACGCGAAAATTTAATGCAATCAATGTTTCGGCCACACGACGTGCATCGTTGACGGCATTTTTTAGCGGGTCTTTAGCGTAATTATCATTACCGATGACGAGGGCAACGCGGCTATCGTCGGCTTGTGCGAGCGCCTGCTGAGGCAACGCAATTGCTAGCGTGGCCACAGTGCAAACACCCGCAACGCAAACACCCACAACGCACACAATTGTGCGCACCGTTTTTTCAACGCTAAAATTCAAAGCAATTTTTGTGAAAAATCTCATACGCTATTTTAGTCAAAAAATTGGGTCTGCGCCTGCTTAATCACGCCGAAATGGCGGTTTTTATGCAAATTTCATCTCGTACATCGCCGCAGGTGCAAGCCCTCGCAACGCAAAACGGCGCACCGCGCCGTTTTGAAACAACCAAACCGTGAAAAACGTACTGCGTTAATCGGTGGCAGGACGCGCCATCACCGATAACTCTGGTAAGTCGGGGCGATCCTTCGCGAGCTTGCCCCACACTTCTTGCGCGTCTTGCTTAGCGCCCAATTCTTGCAGCGTCAACGCATAAAGTAGCCAATCAGAAAACCCGGCGTTATTGTCCGGTTTGCGGCGCTGCGTGGTTTCTTGCAGGTGAGCAGGAAGGGTTTGGAATTGGCTTTTTGCAATGTTGGCATCACCAAAATTAACCTGCCACGCATACACGGTATCAGGTTGCAGCTTGACGTTAGCGGGCAGCTTTACGGCCAAATTGCTTTGCTTGGTTTTATAAATTGATTTCGACGCGGCGGATGTCGCTACTGTGACTAATTCAAACTCGTACGGGCCTTTGGCGTTTAGCGCTTGCCACCGAAAATCGGGCTGCAGGCTTAACACCTTGGTTTTATCGATTGGATACAGCAAGCGATCAGGCAATGGTGGCGCACTGATAGCTTTGGTGTTGATGCTGCGCATCCGAATACTCGCACTGGCGTTTTGCGCGGCGGTGGTAACTGTTTGCGAAGATACTTTCCATGCGGTTTGCCGCGTGGTTGGGGCGTTTCCAACCTTTGCGGTTACATCTGCATCACCAACTAAAAAATCACCCGGACCGCGAACGACGAATTCTTTGCCGCTGACGATATACATCACGCCAACTTGGCAATCTTTTAGGCAAGAAATACGCGCGCCTTTTTCAAGCTCGCCCATTAACGCGGCTTTTGCCAAACCAATTTGTGCGTCGCCCTTCACATCAGTAACAAAAGCAATGCCTGCGGCCGACGCCGTGGCTGCAAATGCGGCACTGGCTGCGCCAGCAATTAGATTTTTAATCAGAAATTTGTTTTTAATCATAGCGTTATCCCCGATTTCTCGAAATTTGTTTAAACATTATTTACAGTGCGCCTTATTACATTATCAAATTTTATCAAGGGTGTGTGTGAAAATTCGCACGTACCCCCCAAAGTGAGACGTCCGTGTGCCCGCGCAACGGTTGCGGACCATGGTCGATAAATTCGGCACCGCCAGCGCGCAGCGCATCGGCACCTTCCATGTGCAGCTCGCGCATGACGCTAGGCGTGATTACAATGGGACTGCCTAGGCGCTTGGTGATGCCCTCTACGCGCGATGCGACGTTTACGGTGTCGCCAATCGCAGAATAATTATGCCGCTCCGTTGAGCCAATATTGCCGACCACGCAGCCGCCATAGTTGATGCCCACGCCAATTTCTAAAATCATCGGCTGGCCTTTTGTGTCCAGCCGCGTGCTTAATTCTGCATTTAAAATCGCTAACTCTCGATGCATTTGCAGCGCGCAATTCACCGCATCAAAACAAGCTGTGCGCGATTTTTTAGGCGCGCCAAACAGCGCCATCATGCCGTCTCCCATAAATTTATCTATCGTACCGTTGTTGGCATGCACCACTTTTACCATGCGGTCAAAATAGAGCGTGAGCAGGTTAGTGACCTTGTCAGCTTCTAACGATTCAGCCAATTGCGTGAACCCGCGAATATCGCTAAACAGCACGCACACCGGCAGCACCTGCCCCGAAACGCCCGCAGATAGGCCACCTTCAAGCATCTCTTGCATTACAGCGGGGCTCACACTTCCGGCAAAAGACGTTTTAAGGCGATTTTTTTCACGCGTACTATCAACTATATCGCTGATGCCGCGCGCCATTAAACTTAGCCATACGACAGCAATAATGGATGCAACGGGCAACAACACCTGTGCCTGAATTAAAGCGATGGAAATAGCCAACAGCAACAGCGGTAAACCGATAATGCCAAGCGCATATTGCCACGCCCGCGATGGCAAAAAAACCAACAACGCAACAACTGCCATAAGCAGCCAAAACAACGGCTTGGCCAATGGCTGCAACAAGCCATCGCCTAACAGACCGCGCAGTATTTGGTAATGAATCACCACGCCTGGCTGCTTACTTCCGAGCGTGCCATCGACGTTTTTTTCCCAATTTGACAGCGCTACGGGGAGTTGCCAGCGATCTTGATCAGCGCCGACATAACCAATGAGCACCACTTTGTTTTCAAAATGCTTTTTCAATAGTTCCGGATTGGTGTCAGCCCACTGCACCACATCGGTGATGGAAATATAGTCGAGCTTACCGCCCACCGTGTAGTCAATCATGCCGCCTTTTACTTTGCGACCTAGCGCCTCGGCGATACGCATATCAAAGGGCAGCATCAGTGCCTGCTTACCGTCCGCAGATGTCCGCCCTGTGGCTAAACCGCGCACGATATTTTCTGGGTAAAACTCTCGGGGCACGCGATCCACATCTTCGATGATTTTGTCCAAACCGAAAGCATCATCTCCCAACATACGCAAAAATGGCGCGTGTACCTTCACCAGCGTGTTGCTCCGCGTAAGCGTTAAGGCAACAGTAAGAGGCGCGACGGCTTTGAGCGCCACTAAACCCCGCAAAAACGCAATATCAAGACCTGGCGAAATAGCATCAAAGGACCGATCCGGTATTTGCACGTCCATGCCCACCGCCAGTGGTTTAGCTTGCGCTAATGCCAGCATAGTTTTGCCTAAGTGCCGATGCCACATGGCGATAGGCTCATCAAACTTTTCCTCGGCCTGCGCGTCGATGCCAATTAGTACCGGCTCTACTTTTGCTGCGCGCGATAAAAACCGCTGCGATAGCTGCATCTGCAGATCAAATAGAGATCGCTCAAAACCATCGATGGCGCGATTACCCGGCGCACCTAACAAGCAGAGCGCACCGGTGGCCAGCAATACCGATAAATACAACACCAAGCCGCGCTGCTGTTTGCCGAGCCAGCGGCTGATTTTTTCAACAGCATCAAGCATGGTGTTCGCCATAAATTAAGCGCAGTTAAACGCGTGATTTACCCGCAAATTCACAGGGATGCTTACGTAGCGCATGCAATGCCGCATCTAGCCGTGCGGTAGCTGAGACATCACCCACATCCGCCAACGCCTGCGCAATCAGCGTAATAATTTTAGCGTTGCTATCCATCGGTGCGGCCGCAGTACGGGTTTCAAGGGCGGCTTTCATGTCGCGCATTTTAAGCTCACGACGTGCTGCCATGCCAGCCTCTGGCGAGTTCATTTCAAGCGCCATCTCAAGCCGTAATAGTGTTTCATCAATGGCTGAAGACGCCCTATTATTGGGCTTTTTCAAGGTTCCGCTAGCTGCTTTAAAGCGCGTGGATAGGCTAGCTTCCCACACAGCTGGCAACGCAGCGGCGGCAAAGGCATCTGCTTTATCAGCACCATTTGCACCGGCTTCAGCCTCACGGCACAACGCTAACTTCGCCTGCAAACTATCGCAAGTGCTAGCCCACGCACGCGTCGCGAAGCTGCTCAAACGCGCTTGCGCCGCATCGCGCGCCTGCGCGTAGCGCGCATCGAGCTTGGCCACCGCCGCGCGCGGCGCTTCACCGGCGCGCTTCCATTGCGTATCAACATCAACCAGCGCGCGCTTCAACGCAGGCGCGGGCGTTTCGTCGTTCAGCACTTCCAACTGCGCGATTAGTGCTTCGCGGGCAGCGGCGTTTTCTTGAAACTGCGCTTGCTTGGCGTCGAATGCTTCTTGGCGTTTTGAGAACACTAAATCAGTCGCGGTTTTAAAGCTGGCCCATAACGCGTTTTCTTCGTTGCGGCTCAATGGTAGGGCTTTGGCAAGGGTTTGCCATTGGGTTTGTAGGTTACGAATATCATCTATTTTGCTATTAGTGCCGACTAATGATTGCGCTTTGGCAATTAGCTTTTCGCGCTTGGCTTTTTCAATTCTGCGCACATCACTCAATGGCTCTTCTAACCGCGCCAAGGCTTTGTTCCAGTCTTGCAACACCCCTTGCTGCGCGCTGCGAGACACCGTATGTTCTACCGGCCCACACTTGCGCCATTCGGTTTGCGCGGCGTCTAGCGTGCGTGAGACTTCACGCCAATCTGGGACTTTAAAATCAACGGGCGGCGGCGCACCTTCAACAACAATTGGCTTTAACACCAACGGAAATTTGTTTAAATTTGCGATCACCACACGCCGTGCGTTTAGATTTTCTTGCCGCGCTTGCTTTAGTTTAAGCAAATGCGCTTCCACCGGCAAATAAGCCGTGCGCAAAGCCGCATCAAACTTATCCCACAGCGGTTGTGACCCAGCGGCACCCAATTTATCAAGCTCTTTCCAGCGTTCGCGCAGTTTATCAATTTGAGTCGCGTGTTCCATGGTTTGCAATTTTGGCTCGCGGCTGGCGACGTTTAGGGCTTCAGCTTCGGTAACCAAATCTTCACGGCGAAGCCCGCCGCTCCAGCGTTGCCAGCCTTTTAAGCGTGCATGGTCGGCAACTAAATTTTCAATTTTCGCTTGAAAGCCGCCATCAAGATGCATATGCTTTTGGCTATTGACGATGCGGCTTACTAGCTTATCGGCATTGCCAATGTGGCCTGCGGTGAGCTGCTCATGCGCTTCCTTAATTTGTGCAGAAAGCGCATCTAAATCTGCCTGCCGCGCTTTTTGGGTAACGTCTTTTTTGCCTTGCTTTACTTTGGCTACGTTATCGCGACGCTTATCAACTTGGCTTTGCTGCCATGCTTGAAACTGTGCATCCAGCGCAGTGCCCAAAGCTTCATTTTGCACCGGTGCCAACTTGCGCCAACGGTCTTTGGGTGATGCGATGGCAATCACTGCCACCGGAATTTCAGCCGCTTCAGACAGGCTGGAAACGCCCGTATTTAGGGCATCTACAGGCACATCTTGAGCGGCGTTTGCGGCTACTACAACGGCTGGCGACACTACTTTTTCAGCATCTAAATCATGCAAAAACGTCAATCTTGCTGCGACCGCATCAGCATCATTCACCAAGGCCTGCAAGCCATCGTGCACGGCTTTAGTTTTATCGCTCAAATTTGCCGGTGCATCAGCCAATACTGCCGCTGCTTGCGCGCGACGCGACGCCAAGCCACCAAATTCGGACACGCCTTCCTCTGGCTCCGGCGCAACGTCAGCCGTTACCTCAGCCTTCAATGCGGTCATCAACACAAAAGTGTTGGCGTTAGCCTGCACCAACCAGCGATTTTGCGCTAATTCGTTTTCTACCCGATAGCGGGTAATTTCTGTTAACTGCGCCCGCAAGCTGTTGTAGCTGGTCACGGTATCGGCAAAGCACAAATCCACGTTAACCGCCGCCCACGCGCGGTCAAGCTCCACTAAGCGATTTGCAGGAATTGCGGGCAATGCCGCCAACTCGTGCGCGGTGGTCAACACTACAGCTGCAGCTTCGCGGGTTTCGCGCACGTGCACTACTTGCTGATATTTATCTTTAGCCAATTTATGCACGCGACGATCATGGTCGCGAAAGGCTTTTTCGGCCTGCTTTAGGGTGACTTCGTTAACAATGGCGGTGATGGCAGCAAGCTTTAATTCAACTTGCGGGGCGTCGTTGGCAAGCTGCAGCAGTGCAGCTCCTTCGCCATTTGCGGCCGCAATTTTTGCCTGCCACGCCGCCACATCAACCACGGGCTTAGACGGCGGCGCTGGCTCTGCTTTAGCCGGAGCTGGCAACGGCACGACGTTTTTTGCTTCTGCGGAACCTGCCAACTTACCAAATATTTTTCCAAACATAGCTTATTAAAATCCTTTGTTTACACGAATAGACAGCAATATCTAGCCAGTATTGTGACATTGAAAACCCCTCTGCATTTTTTGCGCATTTTCAGCGTTGCATAAAAACCCGTTTGCGGGAATGTTAAACTTCACGATACATGCACGCATCCACAGAAAATTTCGGTAATTTTGACACCATCATCGTCGGCGCAGGCACTGCAGGCTGCCTGCTCGCCAACCGCCTATCAGCGGATCCAAACCATCGCGTGTTGCTGCTAGAAGCGGGCGGGCGAGACAACTATATTTGGATTCATATTCCAGTTGGCTACCTTTATTGCATTGGCAATACGCGCACGGACTGGTGCTATAAAACCGAGCCCGAGTCAGGCTTAAATGGGCGATCAATCATGTATGCGCGTGGCAAAGTGCTGGGCGGGTGCTCAAGCATTAATGCGATGATTTACATGCGCGGGCAATCGCAAGATTACGACAGCTGGGCGGCCGCAGGAAACAACGGCTGGGACTGGCAAAGCGTGCTGCCAATTTTTAAAAAGTCAGAAGACCATCATGCTGGAGATAGCCGTATTCACGGGGCTTCCGGCGAGTGGCGGGTGGAGCGTCAGCGTCTGGATTGGCAGATTTTAAACGCGTGGCAGCAAGCAGCGGCAAGCGAAGGCATCGCGCCCACGGCGGATTTTAATGGCGGTGATAATGCAGGCTCGGGTAGGTTCGAAGTGAACCAAAAAACAGGGGTGCGCTGGAACACCGCTAAAGCATTTCTGCGCAAGATTACGCATCGCAAAAACCTGACCGTGCTTACCCACGCGCACACGCAAAAAATATCGCTTGCTAAAATCCCCGTGCTTAAAGCCACCGGCATTATTTTCAAACATAAAAATCAACTTTTTTCGGCCACTGCAAATCAAGAAGTTATTTTAAGCGCTGGTGCGATCAATACCCCGCAGATGCTACAGCTTTCAGGTGTCGGCGACACGCAACAGTTAGCGAAACATCAAATTTCGGTCATCCACCATCTACCCGGTGTGGGGCGAAATTTGCAAGACCATTTGCAGCTGCGCTTGGCCTTTAAGGTGCAAGGCGTACCCACCTTGAACGAGTGGATCCACAAGCCGTGGGGCAAAATTCAAATGGCAGTGCAGTATGCCTTTACACGACGCGGGCCGTTGGCGATGGCACCTTCGCAGCTGGGTGCGTTTGCGAGATCAAACCCTGCAATTGATCGGCCAAATTTGCAGTTTCATGTGCAGCCCTTATCGCTCGACAAATTTGGCGAACCGCTGCATCGCTTTCCGGCTTTCACCGCTTCAGTGTGTAATTTGCGGCCATCAAGTCGCGGCACGGTGTTGTTAAAATCAACCGATGCTAATGCGGCTCCGGCTATTTCACCCAACTATTTAAGCACCGCAGATGACATGCAAACGGCCATTGACGCTATCAAGCTCGCGCGTCGCATTAGCGCGCAGCCCGCACTTGCCGCACTGCACGCAACGGAGTTTTTACCGGGCGCGCAACTAGCCACAGATGCCCAATTGGCGAGCGCTGCAGGCGATATTGGGACTACTATTTTTCACCCTGTGGGCACAGCAAAAATGGGCTTGGCGTCCGACCCAATGGCCGTGGTGGACGCCCGCTTGAACGTACACGGCATTAAAAATTTGCGGGTGGTGGATGCATCAATTATGCCGACTATTACATCCGGCAATACCAATTCACCCACCCTGATGATTGCTGAACAAGCAGCCACATTTATTTTAGAAGATCGGAAACACAAAGCCTAATGTCGCCCATCGCCTTCGTTGTTATTCTGACTGTGTTGAACCATATTGCCTACGGGGGCAGTCGCGTGACGATGGCGCTTTATGCGATCAGCCTACAAGCAACCCCGTTTAATTTAGGTGTGTTATTAGCCCTTTACGCCTTGCTGCCAGCCTTGCTTTCTGTGGCGGCAGGCCGTTGGATTGATCGCGTCGGCGTCACCCCGCCTATGCTGTACGGCTCGATTGCATTAGGGGTTGGCACTGCACTTCCCTATGCGTGGCCGAGCCTAATTACCTTGCATATTGCTGCATGCATTATTGGCGTGGCGTTTATGTTGATTACGGTGGCCGCCTATCACGCAGTGGGCGCACTTTCTAAGCCCGAAGACCGCGCGACCAATTTTAGTTTTTTAGCCTTGGGATTCTCAACGTCAGGTTTCATAGCGCCAATTTTGTCGGGCGTGGTGATAGATCAATTCGGCCATGCTTATGCGTTTTTGGTGTTGGCGTGCTTCACCATTTTGCCGATCATAGCGCTCAGTTTTAAGCTGCAAGAATTACCCATGCTGGGTCAAGAATCCACGCGCCCCGCTAACGCGCAAGTGCTAGATTTACTCAAAGAGGCACCGATGCGGCGGCTGTTTTTAACAATGGCGGTGCTGACTGTTTCGTGGGATGTGTATAACTTCGCGGTGCCGGTACACGGTACAAAAATTGGCTTAAGCGCATCACAAATTGGCTTGGTGATGGGCAGCTTCGCTGCCGCAACCTTTGTTGTACGATTTTGCATGCCGTTTATTGCGGCCAGAATCGCGCCGTGGACAGTGCTGACAGCATCGCTGGTCATAGCAGCGCTAAGCTTTTTTGCGATGCCGTTTGCCACCAGTGCACCACTAATGATGGCCTTAATGTTTGCACTCGGCCTAGGCTTGGGCGCACCGCAACCAATGGTGCTCACGCTATTGCACGAGAGCGCCCCGCCCGGCCGCGCAGGCGAAGCGCTAGGCTTGCGCACCACGCTCATCAACGCCAGCCAAACGGTGATGCCCCTGATATTCGGCGTGGTGGGCGGCGCATTGGGTATGGTGCCGATATTTTTACTGTTGGGCGGCGCATTGTCGGCGGGTGCGGTGAATGCACATTTTCAGCGGAAAAAGCGGTGATTTGAACTTAATGGGCGGGTAATATTCTTAGCCATGTTTCCATTACAATTCATCCTCTCAGCACTTGAAATTTTAATTTTGAGCAGCATCTAAGCCGTAGTTAAAAAACTCAGGTTAGGTCGCAGCGATTAGTTGTGCAACTTGTGTCTTATTTATTCCACTTTCCCCTTTAAGGAGAAAAACATGAAACGCGTATTTTTGTTTATTGCAACCAACTTGGCCGTGATGTTGGTTATCGGCATCGTGGCTAATTTGTTGGGCGTGAACCGATTCCAATCAAAAACCGGCTTGAATCTACCGATGCTGTTAGCATTTTCAGCGCTAATTGGTTTCACCGGCGCGATTATCTCTCTGCTTATTTCTAAGTGGATGGCTAAATTTTCCACCGGCGCAAAAGTCATCACCGATCCGCAAAACGATACCGAACGCTGGTTAATTGCAAGCGTAAAACGCCTGTCTGACAAAGCGGGTATTGGCATGCCCGAAGTAGCTATTTACGAAGGCGAGCCCAATGCGTTTGCAACGGGCGCATTCAAAAATTCGGCGCTGGTGGCGGTATCAACCGGCTTGCTTGAATCCATGACCAAAGAGGAAGTTGAAGCCGTGTTGGCGCACGAAATTGGTCACATAATGAATGGCGACATGGTCACACTCACCCTGATTCAGGGCGTGGTAAATACTTTCGTCGTGTTCTTCGCAAAAATCGTTGGCTACTTCGTTGATCGCGTCGTCCTTAAAAATGACCGCGATGGTCCAGGCATTGGCTACTACGTCACCGACATGGTTTGCCAAATTGTTTTTGGTATTTTGGCGTCCACCATCGTCGCATGGTTTTCGAGGCAACGTGAATATCGCGCCGATGCGGCTGCAGCACAATTGATGGGCACGCCGCAACCAATGATTAACGCACTGGCGCGTTTGGGCGGCGTTGAAGCGGGTGAATTGCCAAAAGGCATGGCAGCTTCAGGCATTTCTGGTGGTAAATTATCTGCCATGTTTGCTAGCCATCCGCCCATCGCCGATCGTATCGCGGCATTGAAAGCGCGTTAACCTTACAATACGCAGTCATCGCACTAAATTTACGCCGGTGAAAACCGGCGTAGTATTTTTAGCCCAACTATTTATCCAAATAATCGAGAACACCATGCCAGCTCCAACCGCCACCAAACACAGCCGCCTTCTTATTTTAGGCTCAGGCCCGGCAGGCTACACCGCCGCTGTTTACGCTGCACGCGCCAACTTAAATCCGGTGCTGATCACTGGCATGGCGCAGGGCGGGCAATTGATGACCACCACTGATGTTGAAAATTGGCCGGCCGACGCCGATGGCGTGCAAGGCCCCGAGCTAATGGAGCGGTTTCAAAAACACGCCGAGCGCTTTAACACCGAAATTATTTTTGATCATATTCACACGGTAGATTTTAAGCAGCGCCCGCTGGTGCTGATTGGCGATAACGCCACCTATACCTGCGATGCGTTGATTATTTCAACCGGTGCATCCGCCCAATATTTAGGCTTGCCATCAGAAGAAGCCTTCATGGGCAGAGGCGTGTCCGGTTGCGCCACGTGCGATGGTTTTTTCTACAAAAATGAAGATGTGTGCGTGGTCGGCGGCGGTAACACAGCGGTGGAAGAAGCCCTATATTTAAGCAACATCGCCAAACACGTCACCGTCATCCATCGCCGCGATAAATTCCGTAGCGAGAAAATTCTAGCGGACCGTTTAATGGCAAAAGCCAAAGAAGGCAAAGTTACCATCAAGTGGAACCACACTTTGGATGAAGTGCTGGGCGATAAATCTGGCGTAACCGGCGTACGCATTAAAGCCACTGACGGCGGCGCAACTGAAGACTTGGTGTTAAAAGGCTGCTTCATCGCCATCGGCCACAAACCCAACACCGATATTTTTGCAGGCCAGCTCGATATGAAAGGCGGCTACATCATTACCAAAGGCGGCTTAAACGGCGACGCCACTGCAACCTCTGTGCCGGGCGTATTTGCGGCGGGCGACGTGCAAGACCACGTGTATCGCCAAGCGGTTACTAGCGCTGGCACGGGTTGCATGGCGGCACTTGATGCCGACCGCTACCTAGAAGCGCAGCACTAGCCTTTTGTGGGGCTGCGGTGTCACGCAATACAGCAAAGGGTTTAGACGCATTGCGCGTCCCGGCGGGTTTAGACGCATTGCGCGTCCTGGCGGGTTTAGACGCATTGCGCGTCCTGAAAGAATCACGCGCAAAAGAAATGCTGGTGCCCAAGCCAGCGCCACCGCCGAAAAAAATAGTAGCCGATCCGGTGTCCTATCCTAAAACGGTGAGCGCCGCCGTTGCACCAGCTTTAGCTCCGCCAGAAAATTTATTTTTAGCCGAAATTGCCGACGTAACGCCGCTAAAAGCCAGTAACCACGCCGATCTCCACAAGCCGCGCCCCAAACCCATTCCGGTCAAACGACTGCAAGACGATCGCGATGTACTGGTCGAAATGCTCAACGACACTAGCGGCTGGAATGGCGAAATTGAAACTGGCGATCTCATCAGCTTCATCCGCTCAGGCTTGCCCGTAGATGTGTTGCGCAAGCTACGCAAAGGTCATTGGACCACAGCGGCCGAAATTGATCTACACGGCGAAACCAGCCAAAGCGCGCGCGACAAATTGGTGGAATTTATCGCCCACTCTCGCTACCACGGCCACCGCTGCGTGCGCATCATTCACGGTCAAGGCTTCAACTCTCCAAACGGTAAACCGGTGCTGCGCACCAAAATTCGATTGTCACTGTCGCAACGCGATGAAGTGTTAGCGTTTTGCGATGCGGCTCCTGCAGACGGCGGAGCAGGTGCGGTGGTGGTGTTGCTGAAGTCAGGGTAAAAATACATCAAAGCAATGCCTGAAGATGCCCTACGACCCGAAGGTAGCCCCCTTGCGGGGTCATAGGGCTTCTTCAGGCATTTTTTTGCGCCAAAATCACTAAGCGCCCATAACCAAACCACGCCGCTTCATTGCCCTTCCCGCCATCATAAAATCGCACGTCGCAAAACCCCGCTGCCGCTACTCGCGTCAAAATGTCCTGCCCATAGTTGCGATAGCACAGCACTTTATTCGCCCCACGCAGACGATCGCCGTGATATTCGGGCGGCAATAGATAGACAACACCATCAGCAGTCAATGCCGCCCGTTCAACGGTTTGAGCCGCCGCAGATAACGGCACCGTAAACACCAGCAACCCTCCCGGCTTCAGCACCCGACAAATTTCGCGAAAGCCGCTGCATCATCGGGCACGTGCTCAAACACTTCGGTGGACGTGCAGACATCGAAGCACTCGCTCGCAAAGGTTAAGGGATGCGGAAACTGCCAATATCCCATTTCTGAATGCACCGACGGGCGCATTGCGTCGTTGTTCCTCAGTTGTGTGGCCAGCCACACTGCCTTCAG
>JAYUOW010000164.1:0-13575 GCA_043760555.1 Betaproteobacteria bacterium | reverse complement strand
ACGGTCACGCCAAAGCCCGAAGAGCGGATTGTTCAGCCATTTGTTCTCTGAATCTTCCATCGCCTGTTCGATGCGAACGGTGACATAAGTGGCGCTCCCGGTAGGCAGTTTTTCCTGCCATGCCAACGGCAGTTCACTCACCAATACGTGGTCAAAAACTACCGCGTTCATATTAATTTCCTTCCATGCTAACCGAATAAAAATTTCGTATCTTGCCAATAGTGTACCGCTAAACGATTATCTCGCGGCGTTGCAGGGTGCGCCCCCTCACTTCACCCGCAACCCCCGCCCACGCACAACCTTTAGCGCGATATCCGGCCTATCGCTAATGATGCCGTCAACGCCTAGATCCAACATTTTTTCCATTAGCTTTACATCGTTCACCGTCCACACTACAACCTTTAACCCAAGCGCTTTGGCTTCAGCGATGTTTTCAGCCGTTGCGTCGGCATGATATGGCGACCATATCCAGCCGCCCGCAGCATGCACCATGGCAGGTACGGTTTTGTATTTTTGTATGTTGAAACCGGCAGTCCAAGGCGATGGTTTATCGCCGGTTGCGGCGATGTTATCTAAAAATTTTTGCTGTGCACTTAAGTACACCGTGGGTAAATATGGGGCTACTTTTTGGGCGTAACGCAACGTCCGCCAATCAAAGCTTTGCAACGTGACTCTCGACGCCATACCCGTATCAGCTAATACCTTCAACACCACGTCAATAAAGGCTTCTGGCGGTAATGTGGCGTTTGGCTCAAGCGGTGACAATTTCGTTTCGATGCTGATAACAACTGTGTTATTCCCGGATTTTTTTACTAATTCCAGCACGTCGCGCAATCGTGGAATTTTGGTATTGTCTTGCGCTTGTTGATCAGGGTAGCGCTTTTGATAGGCGGTGCCGGGGTTTAGGCGTCCGACGTCGTAGGTTTGTAGCTGCGCATAGGTAAATGATGCAATCGAAGACGCCCTATTTACAGGCGTCTCCAACCACTTATTATCAGCGCTGCGCGCTATATCTGGATTCAAATATAAGTCGTGATGCACCACCACCACGCCATCGCGGGTTACGCCCACATCAAGCTCTAGCGTGCTTACGCCAAGCGCTAAGGCGCGGGCAAATGCGGGTAGCGTATTTTCAGGCAGTAATCCGCGCGCACCGCGATGGCCCTGCACGTCGATGACTGTCGCGCAACCCGACAACGCAACTAAAGTAGCGACGAGACATATTTTCAAAAATAGTGGCATCAAAATAGCTGGGTAATTTAGGGCAAATGGAGGGTAGATGCAGCTTAGCGTTCTATAATTGCAGCTTCTTTTAGCTTGTGCGAAAGCTGCCTTGATTGAATGCCTTTAAATTGAATACTACACCGTCAGCTTCCGTCCCAGTAGCAACGCCCCCGCTCCCTCTCGTTTTTGCCGCCTTTGCCGCCGCGTATTTCATGTCCTACGCGATGCGCAGTGTTAACGCGGTGTTGGGACAAGATTTATCGGCTGAGCTTCACTTAGGCCCGCAAGCGTTGGGGCTGCTCACTGCCGCCTATTTGCTGACCTTTGCAGCCATGCAATTGCCGCTGGGTATCTGGCTAGACAAATACGGCGCGCGCCGCGTGGAAACGGGCTTGTTGCTGGTGGCAGCATTGGGTTGTGGCGTGTTTGCGGTGGCAGATTCTGTCGGCTTATTGTTTATGGGGCGCGCGCTAATTGGCGCGGGCGTTTCGGCCTGCTTGATGGGTGCGTTGACGTCATACCGGTTGTGGTATCCACCTGCATTACAGGGGCGATTAGCCTCGTGGATGTTGGTGGCGGGCATTAGCGGATCACTCACTGCGACCGTGCCAGTGCGCTTTTTGGCCAGCCAAACTAGCTGGCGCATGGTGTTTATAGCTTCTGCAGTGTTGTTTGTGCTGTGCGCAATTGGCATTTGGTTCACCTTGCCAAAAGCGTTGCCGGCGCAATCATCGCCCACCGCTAAAAAGACATCGCTACTGCAAATATTTAAGCGCCAAGCGCTGTTTGCAACCATCCCTGCAGCGTTCGTCGGCCAAGGAGGCTTTTTAGCGTTGCAAACGCTGTGGGCAGGGCCTTGGATGGTGCAAGTGCTGGGGGTGACGCCCGCGAAATCGGCTTTCTATTTGCTCATCATGAATTTAGTATTGCTGCTGAGCTATTTGCTTTTAGGCGTGGTGTCGCCACACATGCATGTGGGCGCACAACGACGATTTATTTTTGCTGCCTTATTGACGATGAGCGCGTCGCTGATAGTAGCCGCCATTTGGCGCCAGCCAAGCGCTTGGATAATCTGGCCGATACTTGCCATCTGCAGCACCGGCACGATGATTTTGCAATCACGCGTATCGGTTTCTATGCCGCGTGAAATCGCTGGGCGCGGCAACACGGCCTATAATTTTGTGCAGTTTTCTGGCGCGTTTGTAATCCAGTGGGCGTTTGGTGCGGTAGCGCAATTGGCAATTGCCAACGGCTATGAAACTGGCACCGCTTTAGGCGCGGGATTGGCTACCCTAGCGGCTCTTCAGTGTTTGGCTGCATGGTGGATGTGGCGCAATTGGCGCGAAGCGAAAGACTTTGATACGGCATAAAAACTTATGATTAAAACTACATTACACCGCACGCTAAATATTGAAAATTCTGCCAGCGCACACCTTAGCGCGGCCAGTGGCATGGTGTGCGTGGGGGATTTTTTATACGTTGTTGCTGATGATGAAAATCATCTTGGCGTGTTTCCGCGCGCCAGCACTAACGCCGGGCGTTTGCATCGAATTTTTGCGGGTGATTTGCCTGCCGAAGCCGCCGCCCGCAAAGCCGCGAAGCGCGACATGGAAGCGTTAGTGCATTTGCCGCGTAGCGTTACCTATCCGCACGGCGCATTGTTGGCGTTGGGCTCTGGCTCAAAGCCGCAGCGTTGCACTGGCATTATTGTGGCGCTTGATGATGTCGGGGCAATTGCGGGTGCTGCGACATCGCTGGACTTATCGCTTTTTTACGCTAAGTTAGCCGATGAAGTTGGTCATGTGAATATTGAAGGCGCAGTGGTGATTGCCGATGAATTACGGTTGCTTAATCGGGGCAATAAAAAACAGGGTATCAATGCTTGCGTAGACGTAAATTTATCAAATTTTCTATTATCTAATGCTTCAAGACACCCTAAAATAGGGCGTCTTCAGCCTATTGATTTAGGTAAAATTGATGGCGTGAAGCTTACTTTTAGCGATGCCGCTGCATTGCCAAACGGCGGCATGTTGTTTACCGCTGCAGCTGAAAACACCGATGATTCTTACGTAGACGGCCCATGCGCTGGCAATGTGGTCGGCATTTTAGACAAACATATGCGCCTACGTTTTGTTGAAGAATTAGACACCAAACTAAAAGTAGAAGGCGTTACCGCCAACCTGACCGCCACTAAAATTATGCTGCAAATGGTGACGGACGCAGATGATCCTACGCAAGCAGCACAATTACTGTCAGCTGAATTTGCGTTGCCGTGGGCGTAATGACGGCCAATACCCAAACAAGTTTGCGCGCGTAGACGCACAAGGCTTGCGCGTCTGCGATAATCATCGACTCACCCAACAATTACTGTCTCAAGATACGTTTTTAATATGAATAATTCCGCTAAAACCGAAGCCGCGTCCGCACTAAAACCCACTAATTTTTTACGCAACATTATTGAGGCCGATTTAGGCGCACAAAAATACGCCACGCGCCAATGGTCGGGCACGCCCAATGTCGCCAGTGCCCATGCGCAAGGCCATGCCGACGCGTCTAAAATTCGCACCCGTTTTCCGCCGGAGCCAAATGGTTATTTGCACATTGGTCATGCAAAATCTATCTGTTTAAACTTCGGCCTAGCGCGCGACTACGGTGGCCGTTGCCACATGCGGTTTGACGACACTAACCCCGCCAAGGAAGAGCAAGAATACGTTGATTCTATTTTGGATAGCATCAAATGGTTAGGCTTTAGCTACGCGGATGCGCAGGAAAATAATCTCTATTACGCATCAGATTATTTTGAACATTTCTACGCCTGCGCTACCTATTTAATTTCTAAAAATTTGGCCTATGTTGATTCGCTAAACGCTGAAGATATGCGCGCTTATCGCGGCACACTCACTGAAGCAGGCCGTGATTCGCCCTTCCGCAGCCGATCGGTGGAAGAAAATTTGAGTATGTTCAAAGCTATGCGCGCTGGCGAATATCCTGATGGCGCGCATATTCTGCGCGCCAAAATTGATATGGCATCACCCAATATCAACCTGCGCGACCCTGCGTTGTATCGCATCAAACGCGCTCATCACCATCGTACGGGCGACAACTGGTGCATCTACCCGATGTACACCTTTGCGCACCCAATTGAAGACGCGCTGGAGAACATTACCCACAGTATTTGCACACTAGAATTTGAAGACCAGCGCCCGTTTTACGATTGGCTTTTGGCTAATCTGCGCGATGGTGGTTTCTTCGCTAATCCACTGCCGCAGCAGTACGAATTTTCGCGCTTAAACCTCACCTACATCGTGTTATCGAAGCGCTATTTGAATCAGCTTGTTACCGAAAAACACGTTGATGGTTGGGATGACCCGCGTATGCCCACCCTCGCGGGCGCGCGCCGCCGTGGCTATGCGGCTGAAGGCATTCATCAATTTGTGGAACGTGCAGGCGTGAGCCGCGCTGATAGCTGGATTGATTACGGCCTGCTTGAAGATTGCATGCGCGATGTTTTTAATGAATCCGCACCCCGTCGCATCGCGGTACTTGATCCGGTAAAACTCGTTATTACCAATATGCCGGAAGGCCATGTTGAGGAATGCCACGCGCCCAATCATCCGCAAAAGCCGGAGCTTGGTAAGCGTCCCGTGCAACTTTCGCGAGAACTGTGGATTGAACGTGAAGACTTCCAAGAAGCTCCAGAAAAGGGCTTCTTCAGGCTATTCCCCGGCAACAAAGTGCGTCTGCGCTACGGCTTTGTGATCGAATGTACTGGTTGCGAAAAAGATGCCGCAGGCCACGTTACGCAAATTAACGCCACCTATTTTGCAGATAGTAAATCCGGCACACCGGGCAGCGATAACTACAAAGTAAAAGGCAATATCCACTGGGTGTCTGCCGCGCATGCGTATGAGGCTGAGGTGCGTTTGTATGACCGTTTGTTTGTGGCGCCATTGCCCGGTCGCGGCGAAGGTGCGGGCGCTAAGTCAGGCAACTATTTAGATGATTTAAACCCAAACAGTAAAACTACCATCACCGCTTATTTGGAAGCCGGTCTGCAAAATGCTGTAGCAGAAGAGCGTTTTCAGTTTGAGCGGCACGGCTATTTTGTGGCCGATCGGGTTGATTCTAAAGCGGACAAGCCGGTGTTTAATCGGGCTGTGACGTTGAAGGATAGCTGGAGTAAATAGGTTTTTACGGCTCATATAACGATTCATAAATCTATTCATAAAAACTGCGATCTATAGCAACTTGCGTAGCAAGTTGCTATTTATTAGCCATGCGGTATACTAGATTATTTAGTTAAATAATCTATTCACTAAAACCATGCCAAGGCTATCCAAATTTGCCGCACCCAACGCGCTCATTGCCACTTTGGCCGATGAAGCGTTGAGCGCTGCTGATCTAATGGAACGGCTAGATTGCAGCCAACCCACGCTATCGCGCATTGTGCGCAACGCGGGCACAGCAGTGGCCACGCTTGGCCGGGCGCAGCAAACCCGCTATGCGCGCATACGCAACGCAGGCGTCGAGCAACCGTTAAACATCACCCGCATTGACGCCACTGGCACGCCCATTAGTTGCGGCACCCTGCACACCATCGGCGGCATCAGCGGCGGCCGCACCGCGCATGTGGCCGAGCGCCGCGTCACCATTTATGTTGGGCTACCATGGTTTGTGCAAGATATGCGGCCGCAGGGCTTTATTGGCAGGCAATTCCCGCAACGTGTGCCGCAATTGCAGCTGCCATCCAGCGTTGCCAACTGGTCAGATAATCACGTGTTGCAGGCGTTGAGCATCGCAGGCTTTGACGAACCCGGCGACCTTATTTTAGGCCGTGCGCCGCTAGATCAATTCCTTGCGCACCCCGCCCCCAGCGCCATCACAACACGCCGCAAAGCCACTGTATACGCCCAACTCGCCAGCGAGAATGTTGGCGAAAGGCTCAATCCGTCATCAGCCGGAGGCGAACAAACCAAATTCACCACCTACGCCGACACCCGCAACGGTGCCGCCCACGTCATCGTAAAATTTAGCCCCCAAGGCAACAACCCCATCGCCCAACGCTGGCGCGACCTCTTGCGCGCCGAGCACCACGCGCTAAGCGTCATCAACGACAGCCATCCCAGCACTGGTTTAGAAGCTGCACAAACGCAACTTATTGATGCCGACAGATTGTATTTAGAAGTACAACGCTTCGACCGCGTAGGTGCGCGTGGGCGCCTAGGCGTGGTGAGCCTAGGCGCAATCGATGATGAGTTTGTAGGCCTACGTGGCGAATGGATTCAAACCGCGCATAAGTTGCAGCAATTGCGTATGCTAAAAACCGCAGACGTCAATAAAATAGCGCTTCTCCAAGCTTTCGGAAAGCTCATTCATAATAGCGATATGCACTTTGGCAATTGCGCACTGCGCCATGAAAACTTGGACGCGCAACGGCTAACACTCGCACCAATCTACGACATGCTCCCTATGGAGTTTGCCCCCACAGCACAAGGCCTGCGCACGGACAATATTCAAAAAGTGATGCCCAACGCAGACTTGCTGATGGTGTGGCCGCAAGCGACGGAAATGGCGCTTGAATTTTGGACGCGGGTGATTGCGGATAAATTGATTAGTGCGGATTTTAGGCGAATTGCTGGAAAAATACTTGCTTTTACCGAAGCAGGGTGACTTTGAAATAGGCTGCAAACGCCCTATTTTCGGGATTCTTCAATTAACTCAAAGCATCGTAATAGGTAGTGCAGAATGTAGCGAAGTGTCTTAAACTGGGGAGAGGGCAAACAACCTTCGAATAATTATTTTCCAAAGGGAACACCATGAGCAATAAAGCGCTCGTCCTGCTAATGAGTTTGTTGCTTTGCTCGTGTGCCGTCACGCAAGAAGCCGTAAAACCTACGGCGGTTGCCCACACCCCTTCGGTGACTGACGCGGATAAAGCTTCGACGTACGCGGCCCTAAAGGCTGAACTTGAGAAAATAGGCGAGAGCGACCAAAGTGTCCGTCAGGGATACAAAGTTGGCATGGATCAAAAAGCAACCTTTGCACTTTGGGAAAAAATGCAGGTTGTGGACGGGGCGAATCAGCGGCGCCTAGACGAAATTGTTAAGCTACACGGCTGGCCTGAGGTAAAAGATGTTGGCGCAAAAGCCGCTTTTGCTGCGTTTATGGTCGTTCAACATTCACCGGCTGAAGATATGAAACGTTACTTCCCAATGGTTCAGAAAGCGATGGAGCGCGGCGATTTATCAAAAAACTCATTTGCCATGTTCGATGACCGAGTTCGGATGTATGAAAAACGCCCACAGCGCTATGGCACCCAAATAAACGGCGACGCAAAGGGCATCCGCACATTTTGGCAAATTGAAGACGAGGTCAACGTGGATAAACGTCGCGCAGAAGTTGGCTTGGACACGCTCGCAGAATACGCGAAGCGCTCCAAAGTCGAGTACATCCCCTATGCTAAGCGCGACGCGAAAGCGCAAGCCGCAACACCGGAATCCAAAAAATAACAAGAAAATGACGCGACTGATTGACTTGCCTACTGCGAGCGATTACATCGGCACCGTGATGCAAAACGTCGTTTTTATTACTGCTGTAGAAGCCCTAAAATAGGGCGTCTACAAGGACTTCTTATTACCTAAGGCGCAATATTTATACCCGTTTAGAACTTTAAACCGAAAACAGTTGCTTTTTTTTAAAGACTGTATAAAAATACAGTTATGAAAACTTCTCCAAGCAACCAAACGCCCTCGCAACCCGCCACCGCCGTCGCTCTCACCGCGCGCCAGCAGGAATTACTCACCCTCATCAAGGCATGGTTGGTTGAACGTGGCATGCCGCCTACACGCGCGGAAATTTGCGCGGCGCTGGGTTTCCGCTCACCTAACGCGGCGGAAGAGCATTTGCGCGCGTTGCAACGTAAGGGTGCCATTGAAATGATGCCTGGCGCTTCGCGCGGCATACGCGTGGTGGAAACGATGGAAGATGCCGAGCGCTTTCGTGATGATTCAGCGGGCACAAATGACGTTGATGGCAATGCTACAGAAATACCGCAAGATGCCCGTAGCACGCGCATTGCAGCGCCTCAGCCGGTGGCAGTCGCTCAGGGGCAAAAAGCAAATCCTAAACCGTCCAAAGCGTCAAGCGCACAAGGCGTTGCTGACAACATCACTCGCCTACCCGCGCACGCAGCTAACGAGGAATATTCGCTGCCCCTAATCGGCAAAGTAGCTGCAGGCCAACCG
This sequence comes from Betaproteobacteria bacterium, assembly GCA_043760555.1. Lineage (GTDB taxonomy): Bacteria > Pseudomonadota > Gammaproteobacteria > Burkholderiales > Usitatibacteraceae > JANMDR01. Next base: position 5,107 of record JAYUOW010000164.1, on the reverse strand, counting down.
ATTATGGCGCAGGAGAACTACAGTGGCCGTTATCCAGTAAGTCCGATGTTGTTTAGTCCTAGAGCCGATTATTTGCTGCAAGTGTCAGGCTTGAGCATGAAAGACATCGGCATTATGGATGGCGATTGGTTGGCTATTCATAAAACTGAGCAAGCGCGCAATGGGCAAATAATCGTGGCGCGGGTGGATGGCGATGTAACAGTTAAGCGCTTGAAACTAAAAGGAAATAAGGCGTTTTTGATCGCTGAAAACGCGGATTTTTTACCGATTGTGGTGGATTTAGAATTAACACCTTTGGCTATTGAAGGCTTGGTGGTGGGCGTGATTCGGTCGTTTCATTAGCGCGCGTCTAACGTTATTGCAACAGTGCGGCAAAATTCACCGAAAATAGGCGTGATTGTCGGTGCGTGCAAGCGGAATTGGGTGGGAAGCGCGGTAAAATCTGAGCTGGCGGATTTTTAGCCGCAGCGTAAATGCGCGTTGCGGGTGAAAATTGCATAGCAAGTTCGGGTTAGGTTAGCGATAAATCCGTAACTCGCCGCCCGCAATCCGCTAACCATAATTTGCACGCACGCGTACCCACACACCGCCCCACCATCACAGCCCACAGCGTAACCAATAATTAATGAGCAATATTCTCATCACCGGCGCGGCCGGCTTCATCGGCTTTCATCTTGCGCAGCGCCTACTTGCCCGTGGCGACACGGTTTATGGCATCGATAACCTCAACGAATACTACGATCCTTCGCTAAAAATAGCGCGGTTGGCGCTGTTGCAGGCGCATCCAAATTTTCGGTTCGCCAAGATGGACATTACCGATGGTGATGGCATTAAGTCATTGTTTATAAACGAGAAATTCGATGCTGCGATGCACCTTGCCGCCCAAGCGGGCGTGCGCTACTCGCTCGAAAATCCGCAAGCCTATGTTGAGGCCAACTTAAAAGGCTTCACCAATATTTTAGAAGCGGCGCGGCATTCTAAGCTTGGGCATTTGGTATACGCGTCCTCCAGTTCCGTATACGGGGCTAACACCAAGCTGCCGTTTTCAGAATCTGATTCGGTTGATCATCCCGTATCGCTTTACGCCGCGAGCAAAAAAGCCAATGAGCTGATGGCGCACAGCTACTCCCATTTGTTTAATTTAAATTGCACCGGATTGCGCTTTTTTACCGTATACGGGCCTTGGGGCAGGCCCGATATGGCGCTGTTTAAATTTACCAAAGCGATATTGGCGGGCGCACCGATTGATTTGTTCAACAACGGCAATATGGTGCGCGACTTCACCTACATCGACGACATCGTCGAAGGCATCGTCCGCATCATCGACAAGCCCGCACAACCTGACCCCACGTGGAACGGCTACAGCCCCAACCCAGCTACCAGCTACGCGCCCTACCGGATTTTCAACATCGGCAACAGCAACCGCATGACGCTCATGGGCTATGTGCAAGCAATAGAGAAAGCCCTCGGCAAAACCGCCAAACTCAATATGCTCCCCATGCAGCCAGGCGACGTACCCGCCACAGAAGCTGACGTTTCTAAGATCACCCAATACGTGCAATTTAAGCCGTCGACCTCTGTCGATGTGGGTATTGAGGCGTTTGTAAAATGGTATTTGGAATACTATCCGCAGCCGCAACCATAGCGCATGCCGTTATGACCGCAAGGATACTTGCGGTAACGCTGATGCACTAATCGTAGGTCGGATTGGAGACGGAGTGCGGTTATCCGTCGAGTAATCCGACGCGGTGCATCAACCAAATACGACACTTTGTCGGCACGGCAGAACATCCAAAGATTGCCCGAAGACGCCCTATTTCAGGCCACCTCCAGCCGCCGCCCCAACCAGCTAAACAGCTGCCTTCGCGGCTTTTTTCCGCCCCGCAATAAACCCATCCAACTCCGCCAAGGTATCCGCTAAATCAAGCGTTGCGGCGTCTAAGCGTTGCCGTTTTGGAATTTGCTCGCCGCGTTTAAATAGGCGACTGTCTAGCGTGCGGGTTTGATCTTTTAGCACGTCGAAATTAATGGTGATGCCGTATTTTGCAAAGATCGGTTCTAACTCATAGCGGCGCTTGAGCAAATCGCGGCGCGTGCCTTGGTAGGCGTGTTCGCACACTTGTTTGCGTGTGGAATAGCTAAATAGGTTAGTAAAAAACATTTTTGCGTCGTCTTTGTTTGGCTCAAAAAGCACGACGTCGCAGTCTTCATACATCGTCTGGTATTTTTGCAAGCTCACATGCATGCGCGAATGAATAAGTGCACGAAAAGTTTGCGAAAGCACCGTGGGTAGGCCGCCTTCGACGAGTTTTTCCATTTCTTGTTTGCCACGTCGTTTGGCATAATTGGCGTCAAACGGCACCAGCGGATTCACGGCCAGCACAAATTTAGCGCCTTCCTGCATCGCCACGGACGCGTTTAAGGTCTTTTTCAGCGCGCCGTCCACATAATAGTGCCCGTCGATTTCTACGGGCGGGAATAGGCCCGGCAACGCGGCGGATGCCTGTACCGCAACAGAGATCGGCACGTGCTCAAAGCCGACGCCACCAAAGCGCACGGATTCGCCCGTATCTAGGTCGGTTGCAACTGAAAATAGCTTCGGCTTTAACTGCCTAAAATCATCACTTCTGCCGGGTTCGCTGAAGGTTTTTTTCAAAAACAGGCGGATGGACGTGTTGTCGAATAAACCTGTCGGCAAGGCGCGGGTTAGCCCGGCAAATTTATCGAGTAACGATCCTGAAAACGGGTGGCGCAAGGTGCGCAGCAAGGCTTTTGCCAATAATGGCGGGACCGTTTTGGCGCGCGAAAAATACTCGTTCCATGCGGGGGTCAAAAATAATTCTGGGCGCAGCGTTTCTTTGCCGTCGCCACGCTTTGCAATACCTTTGTCGGCCGCGCGGTTTTCAATGAAGAGCTTAAAGATTTCGTTCGGCGTGATGTTATTGGCTAGGCCTGCGGTGATAAAACTTCCGGCGGACACGCCTACATAAATATCAAATTCATTAAAATCAAGGCCTTCCAAAGCTTCATCTAAAGCCAAGAGCACGCCAATTTCGTACATCGCACCCAACGGGCCGCCGCCTGCGAGCGCTAGGCCACGCTTCAGCGAAGCGCCGCCCGCTGCCAGCTTAGGTGGCATGACTTTTTTCTTTGCGGACGGCGTAGATTTTAACTTTTGATTGGTTGCCACGATAACTCCGAGAACAATAATTTTATTTTTTTGCCATCAAAAAAAAGGCACGTCTAGGAAAGACGCGCCTTATTTTTTTACTACGTTTTCAAAACGAACCTCAAAACGAATTTAAGCGTGCTTGCGCTTTAATTGCGTTAGCGCTTTCTGCAAATCAGCCATACGCGCTTGCAATTCTTTTACGTTTTGGCTCGATGGTACGCCGAATGTATTCAATGTTTTGGCAACACGGGCTTCAAAAACGTGTTCCAATTTTGTAACGCCTTCGCGGGCATTTGCTACCGTGGCGTTCAACGCGTGCTCAACATTGCTTTTGAAGCTTTTTTCGCTTTTAGCAGCAAAATTCTTTACTTCTTTAGCGGCGGCTTCCGCTTTTTCCATTGCTACCGCTTGTGCTTGGGCTTGCATTTTTTGACCGTCTTTAGCAAAGCTGGTGGTTTTTTTAGCGATTGCGGCAGCAACGTCGGATGACATCGTGCGCAATGTTTCGGCTTGGCTTGAAACTTGGGTTGCCAATGCGCCGTAAGCTTTTACCGCTTCGGCTTGCAAGCGCTGAGCAGCGCCCATGCCAGCGAGCAATACTCTGTGTGCTGAATCAGCAACATCGGTTGCTGCGTTGCCGGTATTTTTAGCGGTCTTGTTAAGTGCAGGCTTAGCTTTCGCTTTAGCTTTTGATGCGGCAGATTTAATTGTTGCGCTAGCTTTTTGAACAGGCTTCTTAACCATGAAATTTCTCCATTTGTGGCCAAGAATGAGGGCTGGCCAAGTGCTTAGTTTAATAAATCGAATGTTGCTGTGTTGTGCTTCTGAACCGAACTTTAAGCGACTCCGTTAGAGGGAACACACTAAACAATAATTTATTACGGAGATTTTTTACTTCTCAACTGTTGAACCATAAACGATCTTGTTGCCCAAAAACAAAGGGCGCCGCAGCGCCCTCCATTTCTAATCAATTCAAAATACTACTGCACTGGTTTTACGACTACTTTTGCGGGCCCATTTTTATTTACTTTTTTCGCGATGTTTTTCTTCGCTTTTGGTTTTTTAGCTTTCGGTTTTTTTACCACGGCTTTTTTAACCTTCGTTTTATTGGCCTTTAGCGTCTTGGTGTTTTTCTTCGTCACCTTCGTAGTATTGGCTTTTGTGGCTTGCATAGCCGGTTTGTTTTCCGACACTTTAGCCACTTGCGCAGGCTCATCCACCGACATGCCTGTGGGCAAACAAGCGCTCATAAACATTTGACGATCAGCGCCGACAATATTTTGCGCTTTGGCATCCGCCTCGCACGATGCGCGCGACGTTTCTGCTTGCGCGTTGGTTGCCACAAATGGCAGCGCCACGAAACTAGCCAATAACAGTTTTTTAAATACGGCGTTCATAAACTTCCCCTGAAAAATGTGATTTTTTAATACAGCAAATTACCTACGCGCAATTAAACCACGACTTTAGCCGACACAAACTTGAACGATTACTTCGCGCCGCACGCAATTAGCCCTCAATTACGCTTAAATGCAGCAAAAACCCTATCAACACACCGCAATATTGAGCACAAACACAACAAAAACCCGATAAGTTACTCGTGAGTTTTCCCTGATTTCAAGCGCGGGTGTATAGTTTGATGGTGTTCGCTTGTTGCAATGCACAACGGTTGCGGTTTTAGCATTCGCAGCGAGCCAGCGGCAGATTTAACACACCAACATCATATAAAAAACACCCATCTAGGAGGCAACCCCCATGACATACTTTGTCACAGGCGCAACTGGCTTTGTCGGTAAATTTCTCGTCAAAAACTTACTTAAACGTGAGGGCACCATCTACGTTTTAGTACGTAAAGCATCAGTAAAAAAATTAGAAGCACTCTATCCGTGGTGGGGCTTGGATGCCAAGCAAAAACGCATCGTACCGATTGTGGGCGAT
>JAYUOW010000163.1:0-13627 GCA_043760555.1 Betaproteobacteria bacterium | reverse complement strand
ACTGCGTGCGCACCCTGCAGTAATGACCGCCACGCCGCAATGACAATGGCGATGCCGAAGAAAAATAACAAATTCCAATTGCCCATCAAGAAGGTATTTTGAATAATCGGTTCGGATACTTGGCTTAAGTCTTGGCTAATGCGAAATCCACCAATCGCAATTCCTGATTTCGCCATTACAAAAGCCGCGGCAATTAGCGCTACCGCGCCTACCGCAAGCGCGATCAAACCAAGCTTTGGCCGCCACCATACAATGACGCCCGGTACGATGGTGAGCAGCCAAAAAATGCCAGGGCGTTTAATCTCAACGCAGGCTAATAATAAAAATATCGCCAATACTAGCTGGCGTTTACGGTTACTCGTCGCCGCTGTGTTGGTGGTGTGCGCCCAACTAAAAAACGCAATTGCGCCCAAGCCGTACGCGGTCGCAATATGTAATTCTGCATACCCCGCCAACGCTACGTGGGTGTTCATAAATGGCAAACTTCCCAACGCGTAGGTTGCGAGCATTGCGGCAGTTGCCGATAACCCCCAAGCGCGCGCTTGACCATAAAAAGCACTGCATAAAAACACCCAGCAACTTAGCCACGGCAAATTTACCAGCGCATCGTCAAACCGCTCAATAGCCAACGCTGTAAACGCTTGCAGTAGGGGTACCGTAGGCGGGTAAGTGGGCGCTGCATCGGTAAATACGGCAGCCGCATTCTCTATCAAATACGTATCCAACGTGGCAAATGACACCGTACCTTTATACTCAAAAAACACCTTGGCTTTTGTTGCCCACTGGGTCCATGCATCCCAAGGATAAAGTGGCCGCAGCAGCGCTTCAAAGCTCACGTTAATAAAGCGTAAAACCAACAGCCCTAAAAGGCCGTAGAACACCCATTTAAGCCACGGTTCGGGCATTCTGATGCTGGGTTCAAGCGGCGATTTTTCGTCTACTGAAACTACCGATCCGCGTTGATTATTTTGCGAAATTAAATGTAGCAAAATAGCGGCACCCGCCATCACGCCACTTAGTAGCCAGAAGTTCCACGCCACACCAACTAGCGAAAAAAGGCGCATTAACAATGTAGTAATTAGCGCACCGACAATACCACCGTAGCCGATCACCAACGGCCAATTTAACGACGGCTCAAGCGCTTCGTTAGGCGGACGTCGCCGTAAATTTAAACGCACTAACGCAATGCCCAGCAATGTAGGCAGCAATACTGATAATAATAGGCCGACGATTGTCATCATGGCACCCTTATGGTTTAACCGCAGGCGCGGCTGTCGTAGGTGGCGCTGGCGGGGGAGGTGCCACTACAGCAGGCACACCAACACCACGCACACGAAATAAGCCATTTCCATTTTCATAATGCAGCAATTCAACATTGACGCTTTCCGCTACCCCCCACGTCAATACCTGCATTGGGCGGTTAAAGCGCACGCCCTTTTTGTCGATCATCGCGATGTAATCGCCTGCGTTATAACTTTTAGCGGAGAGCATATCGGTAACACCCGCTAAGGCAAAAGTATTGCGAGGGTAGAGGTGGTAGGCAGCTCGACCTCGGGTGTATTCTTCGTCCGAAAACACAAAAACACGATAGCCTGATTTACCGTCTTTTTCCGGCAATGGCATTTTGGCCGAGTAAGTTTGCATTAGCTTAAACAAGGAACCATCTTCGGCTGCAAGTTTTTTATCAACTTCAGCTTTGCCCGCGAATACGGTGGTGGTAGCCACTACCTGTTGTAGCAAACTAACCTGCCAACGTACATCACCAACCAGCCAGAACATTAGCGGTAAAACCCAATAAATACGGACATCTCCAATCATTCTGCCATCTTTGACCAGAAAGAAAAAAAGCAGCAGTGAAAACACTAAACCGAGGAATAAATACAAAGGTAAAGGATGCGCTAGATCAATCGGGCCACCATATAAAAAGTTAATGGAACCGTTATCCCACGTTTCAAAACTAAACCAACCGCGTAGCAATCGCTGCACAGTTGCCACCACACTCGGCGCGCTCAGCGTGACGGATTCAATTTCAACGGGTGCGGTAAACGGCCCGCGCAACAACAGCGCAGCACCCACAATATCACCAGTCCAGCCGTCACTCGGATCTACCGATGCAGTCAATGCAGTATCTCCCGCAAACGCAATTTCACGCTGCCGTACTTTTTCATTTAATGCGCCACCGCGCCAAATAAATGCTACACCACCTTTAGTAATACCGCCTTTTATGACTGGCTGCACATAGCGATAAACTTGCGATACCTGTGGGGGCAGCTTTAGCGCAACCACCGCGTTACCATCCTCACCCGGCCGCGCAATAATGAGTGTTTTGCCAAACTGTGGCGCCACACCTTCGCTTAGTTTATTTTCCGCCAAGCGCAATCCGTTCGTGAGCGCCAAGCTATCACCCGTCAGCACCAATGGCTCAGCAGCGGCAAACAACGGGCCCGTGTGTGCACGAAACAAGGCGACTGAAAATGCCGCAAGTAATCCCACTAAAAACAGTGAAAACGCCCTAAATACAAGGCTCTTCGAGGGCTTTATGGGCGCGTTTGGCAATAAGGGTTGCGATTTATCAGTAGGCATTTTTGCTAAAAACCATTTTAATTGCGGTCAGGGCGATGATGCGCAGATCAAACCAGAGCGACCAGTTTTCGATATAAAACAAATCATATTCAATGCGCTTGGCAAGGTCACTATTGCCGCGCAAATCGTTTACTTGCGCCCAGCCGGTGATGCCGGCTTTAACCAAATGTTTTTGCATGTAGCCGGGAATTTGGCTGCGAAATTGTTCAATCAGCGCGGGGCGTTCGGGGCGCGGGCCGACGATAGACATTTCACCGCGCAGCACATTAATAAACTGCGGCAATTCATCCAAACTAAAACGGCGCAAAAAGCCGCCAAATTTTGTCGCGCGATCTTCGCCTTCTTTCGCCCACACCGCACCGCTTTCGGCTTCTGCATTTACCGGCATGGTTCTAAATTTAATGATGCGAAAGCGCTCGTTATTCCACGTCACACGTTCTTGGAAATACAAAATTGGGCCGCGTGACGATAGCTTTACGCCAATGGCAATCAGCAATAATATTGGCGAAATTAGCACCAAAATTATGCTCGCCAGCAAAATATCTTCCGCAGCCTTAATCACTGCATTGACCCCATTCATGGGCGACTCAGTCAAGTTGATCACGGGCAATCCGGCCACTTCTGTCATCGAATGGTTCAATAATTGAAAGTTATAAATATCGGGTACAAACCGAATTTCGGCCGTGCTGTGTACCAGTTGCTCAAGCACTTCTTTAGCGCGATCTTCCGCGCGCATCGGTAGCGTTAACCACACTTGATCGACCCGTTTTAGCTCTACATAATCATTGAGCTTGTCGATGTGGCCTAGCAGCTCAACACCTTCAATTATTTCGCCTTCGCGCGCCACGTCATCATCAAAAAACGCGGCTACGTGTAGCCCCGTCCACGGCGCTAGTTTGATGCGGCGCGCCACTTCGGTGCCTAACTTACCCGCGCCTACAATCACGATGTGGCGCTGGTTGTAGCCGCGCTTGCGGGCTTGGCGCAACACATTGCGCAGGCCAATGCGGTATAGCGCCAACACCGCAAAGCTAGCAATGCTCCACGTGCCCATCCATTGCCGCGAAAAATAATCGCCAGTTTTCGTCATGAACACCAACATTGCTAACGCCGCCAATACAAATAGCCATGCGCGAAACAGCGCTTGAATTTCAGTCCATAAAGAATCGCCGCGATAGGCGCGATAAATACGAAAAAATGGAAACACCACCACAACCGCAAAGAAAACAATCGCCAAGGCATATTGGTAATGCCGTGGCATCGTCCATTCTTCAAACTGCACCACGAAGCTGATAAAAGCCACCAACACCAGCAGCAAAGGGTCAGACAAGCGGAACGAATGCTCTAACAGCCCCGCGTTTTCACGCAATACGGTGCGACGGTTCATGCCGAACCTACCGATTTTTTATTAAATTGCGCCCACGCAGTTTCAACAAAGTGGCGATACTGCTGGCAAAAATTTTGCGTTGAGAATGTGGCGGCATGACGCACGCAATCTTCGGCTTTAATGGCACGCGCTGTTTTTTGCAGCGCTTCAAATTGCGTAATTGCGGCCACTACACTTTCCGGCGTTTGCTCGGCAAAAAATAAGCCAGTAGGCGCATCAGCCGCAACGGATACCGTTTCTAAATTGCCGCCTTGACCAAATGCGATCACTGGCGTGCCCAAGGCTTGCGCTTCAACTGGCGAAATACCGAAATCTTCATCGGCCGCATAAACAAAGGCTTTGGCGCTGGCCACCAAATGCTGCATTTTTGCGTCATCTACAAAGCCTAAAAATTCAACATTGGCGGTGGCCGTGACTTTTAGCGCAGCTAGCGCTTCACCCTGACCTATCACCAGCAGCCGCGCCTGCGGCAAGCTGGCGAAAGCTGCTACCAATACGTCCACGCGCTTGTAGGGCACGATGCGCGATACGGTGATGTAGTAGTTACGCTGACTGGCTTGCACGTCTGACGATCCGTTTACTTCTACTGGCGGGAAAATTACCGCAGCGTCCCGCCCGTAAGCGCGCGCAATACGGCCTGCGACGTTTTCTGAGTTTGCAATAAACTGCTGCACACCTGCGGCACCGGCTTTATCCCAGCGCTGCAAACGATCCAAAATCCAATTGGCAAACCAGCGCTTTGGTGCATTCTCCAAGCGATAATCCTTAAGATATTGCACCCGCATGTCCCACGCATAGCGCATGGGCGTGTGGCAGTAGCAAATATGTAATTGATTGGGGTGCGTAGTCACGTTTTTGGCGATGGCGTGGGAACTCGATAAAATAAGATGGTAATCACGCAAATTAAGGCTGCTGATCGCTGCTGGCATGAGGGGTAAATATTTTCTGAAGTGTTTGCGGGCGAACGGCAGGCGCTGCAACCATGTAGTTGCAACAGGCTTTTGTTTCAGAAAATGACGTTCATTTACGGGCACAAAATCTACCGATGAAAATAGTGCAGCGTCTGGAAACAACGCGATAATTTGCGCCAATACCCGTTCAGAACCGGCATACTTGTCTAGCCAATCGCACACGATGGCAACGCGACATTCAGAAATATTCAAACTTAAACCCTCAACCCTTGATGCTGCATCACACCGCGTGGCAACACTTAATAACACGTATTGCAATTTACACAGCCGCAATTATCCCAGAGAACACCTTGAATGCCTATGTTGTTAGTACCCAAAACGCGTTTTGAGTTGCAACTAAACCTTACAAAATTATTTTGATTCCTGACCTCACCATTTCCATCGTGCTGTATCGCACGCCGCTGCCGCTGCTTTCGCGCACAGTGGCAGCGTTGGTTGAGGCTATTGATGACGCAGTTACTGCAGGTGAAATTACCACAGTACAACTGACGCTGATTGACAATGCTGCGCCTACCGCTGCCGCACCGAACGGCAGCAAGAATGGTGGCTGGAGACGCCCTAAATACGGGCGTCTTCAGCCTATCGAATACGGCAATTTACAGCTGCCGATGCACCCTAATTTGATCGTTTCATGGGTGACAGAACAGGGCAATACTGGTTACGGCGCGGCTAATAATTTCGCACTTTTAGCAAGTTCTGCGCCCTTCCATCTGGTGTTAAATCCTGATGTTGAAATGGCGCGAGATTGCTTGAAGAATGGCCTGCGCTGCCTAAAAAATCAGCCAAATACCGTGTTAATTTCACCTGTTGCAAATTCACCAACGGGTGAGCCGCTTTATCTAGCTAAGCGTATGCCCACGTTAGACGTGTTGTTTTTACGTGGATTCGCCCCTTCATGGCTGGTACGTGGGCTGTCGCTATTTATGCAAAAACGTCTTGCACGCTACGAATATCGCGAAATAGCGTTTGATACGCAGCTGGATAATCTGCAAATTGCCAGTGGTGCATTTATGTTGTTGCGCCAAAGTGCGGTACAGAAGCTGAATCCGCCGGGCTTTGACCCACGCTATTTTTTATATTTTGAAGACTTTGATTTAAGTCTGCGGCTATCAAAAATCGGCAATGTGGTACGTGAACCCGGCTGCAAAATTATCCATGCGGGCGGTGGCGCGGGGCGAAAGGGCTTTACCCATATTGCCTATTTTATGCGCAGCGCACTGCGATTTTTCTATCAGAACAGGCTGTAGATGCCCGTTATTCGGGCTTCTTCACGGTATCTTCGGCGTTAGCAGCGGGCTTGTCGCTAGCGTTGGAGCGCCCAATAATTTTGGCGGCGATAATACCTATCTCATACAAAATACACAACGGAATCGCCAACGCTAATTGCGACACCACATCCGGTGGCGTAAAAATTGCGCCCAATACAAAAGCCACCACCACCATGTAAGGCCGCAGTTCTGCTAGCTTTTGAACCGTCACAATATTCATGCGCACTAACACCACCACAATTACTGGCACTTCAAAAGTGAAGCCAAAAACTAAAAACATCGACAGCGCAAAACCGAAGTATTTATCAATATCGGTCATCCACGCCACGCCCTCGGGGGCGACGGAAGCCATAAACTTAAACACCATCGGGAAAATTAGGAAGTAGGCAAAGGCCATGCCGACAAAAAACAGGACCGTACTGGAAAACACCAAGGGGATAACCAAGCGTTTTTCATGCTGGTACAAGCCTGGCGCCACAAACGCCCACAGCTGATAGAGCGCGAACGGCAGCATCACCAAAAACGAAGCCAGCGCCGATATTTTCATCGGCACTAAAAACACGCTTACGATGTCTGTTGAAATCATTTGCCCACCCGCTGGCAGGGCTGCCATCAAGGGTTTGGCAAACAAGGTGTAGATTCTTGACCAAGTGGGCCAAAAAAACGAGATCACAAAAATCACGCCAAACACACCCAGCACCTTCACTAAGCGGTCGCGCAGCTCGACTAAATGCGAAATAAAACTGTCCTGCATCGAGCCGGTATCGGTCGTGCTATTAGCGTCACTCATGCGGCAGCAAGTTGGGGCTCACTTACGCTCTCAACCTTATTTAACAGCACATTCGCGATACTTTTGCGCTGCATTCTCAGCGGCTCCAGCCCCAAATCAAAACGCTGCAGACCAGCTTCTGATTCCGTCGGTGGCGCATGGAAAACAGCAGGCGGCACATAATCTGCAGGCAAGGTCGTGGCATGCATTTCTAGCAAGGCCGCTTCACCGGTTATCGGTAGCGGCGCAGCAGTGACGATGGCGGAAGCGTCCGGCTTGGCATAATCGGCTTCAATGCTGCGCATACTTTCTTGAATTTGCGTCTGCGAAGACTGCACCGATTGCTCAATATCTTTCGCCGCTGCTTGAAAATCTTCCTTCACTTTTTGCAAGTCGGAAGTTTGCATTTCGCGATTGATATCGGCTTTTACCGTTGCCACATAACGCTGCAAACGCCCGAACAAATGCCCAGCGGTACGCGCAAGCTTAGGCAGGCGATCGGGACCCAACACCACGAGGGCGACGAGCGCGATCAACAGCAATTTTGAAAAGCCAATATCAAACATGCGACGGCAGCGACTTTAAGACTTTTGCTTGTCTTTAACTTCAGCCTCATTTGCCACTGGGGCTGCTGCCGTCAGTTCTGCGGGCTTAGCAGGGGTATCGCTATCTTTCATGCCATCTTTAAAGCCTTTTACGCCAGCGCCTAAATCAGCGCCAATGTTGCGTAGCTTTTTGGTGCCAAAAATTACCACCACCACTAGCGCCACAATCAACCAGTGCCAAATGCTAAATGAACCCATGATATTTCTCCTAAACTTTAAAAATTCGCGATGCCGCTGCGCAACTCACATCACCTGCAACGACGACGATTCTGGCCGATTGCCAAACACATGTAGGTGTAAATGATACACGTCCTGCCGCCCCATCACACCCGTATTGATCACACTTCTGAAACCAGCGGTTAAGCCCTGTTCTTGCGCCAGCTTCGGCGCTAACGCCAATATCCGCCCCAGCACGGGGGCATCTTCAGCACTTACTTCCATCAGGGATGGAATAAATTTTTTCGGGATAATCAAAAAATGCACTTCGGCCACCGGATTTATGTCGTGAAAGGCCAAAATTTCATCGTCTTCAAACACTTTTCGGCTAGGAATCTCGCCGCGCAGGATTTTGCCGAAAATAGTGTTGTTCTCATCCATCATTATCCTCTGCTCGCTTTTTCAGTAATGCCAGATGTGCCTTCACGGCGCGCCAACTCTGCCAGCACTTCTTCAAACTTAATATTCTGATGACTTAATAAGACCATTGTGTGAAACAGCAAATCTGCCGCCTCATAAATCACTTCTTCCCGCACGCCGCCCTTTGCAGCGATGACGGTTTCAGTGGCTTCTTCGCCAATTTTTTTCAAAATGCTGTTTAAACCCTTAGCGTGCAACGCCGCCACGTACGAGCTTTCGCGCAGCGCGCCTTTTCGCGATTCGATGGTTTGTTCTAGCTTAGCGAGCACGTCATTTGTTGGCATAGGTTTCGTTCAAGATTAATGTGCGGTCGGTGAGGAAATAACGGGCTCGGTCACCACCCACGCGCCGTTTTCAAGCCGCCGATAAAAACAACGCCGCCGCCCAGTATGACAAGCTGACCCGCCCACTTGTTCAATCTGCATTATTAACGCATCGCCATCGCAATCTAGGCGCAGTTCTTTTACCCGCTGAAAATTGCTGGACGATTCGCCCTTATGCCACAAGGCCTTGCGCGAGCGCGACCAATAATGCGCGTCACCTGTGATGAGCGTTTGCGTTAGCGCTTCGGCATTCATCCATGCCAGCATCAGTACTTCATGCGTCAACACATCCTGCGCAATCGCCGCAATTAAGCCATCGCCATTAAATTTTACCGCCGATAACCACAAGCTATCTTGCGGATTGAGTGTTGAGGCTTCCACTACAGCCGCATTTCTATGCCACGGTTGTACATGAGCAGTTTGGCTTCTTGAATCGTGTATTCGCCAAAGTGAAAGATACTGGCTGCCAGCACCGCATCGGCTTTGCCTTCGATTACACCTTCGGCTAAGTGTTCTAAATTACCCACGCCGCCAGACGCAATGACCGGCACGCTTACCGCTTCAGCTACTGCGCGTGTGAGTGCTAAATCAAAGCCTGATTTCGTGCCGTCGCGATCCATGCTGGTGAGCAAAATTTCACCCGCACCTAATGCGGTTACTTTTTTCGCCCATTCCACCACATCCAAACCTGTAGCTTTGCGGCCACCGTGGGTGAATACTTCCCACCCGCTGGAATCGGGCTTTCTACGGGCATCTATGGCCACTACTATTGCTTGCGAGCCAAATTTCGCAGCGGCGTCCGCTACCAATTTTGGGTTTGAAATCGCGCTGGAATTGATACTAATTTTGTCCGCACCGGCATTAAGCAAGCGCCGCACATCGGCTACTTCGCGCACACCACCACCCACGGTAAGCGGAATAAATACTTGGTCGGCTACTTGCTCAATGACATCAATAATCATGTCGCGCGCATCGGACGTGGCGGTGATGTCGAGGAAGGTAATTTCGTCCGCACCTTCGTCGTTGTATTTTTTTGCGATTTCTACCGGATTACCGGCGTCGCGCAAATTTAGGAAATTAACGCCCTTCACCACACGGCCATTGTTTACGTCTAAGCAGGGAATAATGCGTTTGGCGAGCATGGATTACTTTTTGGCAGTTAAGCTAATAGCGGCTTTTAAATCCAGCGTACCATCGTAAATTGCACGCCCCGTAATCGCACCCATAATGCCCTCGGCCTCTACGTCGATGAGCCGCTTCACGTCTTCAATGCCGTTTAAACCACCGCTCGCAATCACCGGCACGGTGAGGGCTTGCGCCAACTTTACGGTGGCGTCAATATTTACGCCCATCATCATGCCGTCGCGGCCAATGTCGGTATAAATTACGGCTTCAACCCCGTAATCTTGAAACCGCACCGCCAAATCAATAACGTCATGGCCAGTTAATTTAGACCAACCATCGGTGGCAACTTTGCCTTCTTTGGCATCTAGCGCCACAATGATGTGACCCGGAAACGCATCGCAGGCTTCATGCAAAAATCCGGAAATTTTTACCGCCGCCGTGCCGATAATTACGTAGCTAATACCGCTATCTAGGTAGGCTTCGATTGTTTCTAAATCACGAATGCCGCCACCCAGTTGAATTGGCATATCTTCGCCTGCATTCGCCACAATTTGCTTGATGACAGCCTTATTTTTTGGCTTACCAGCAAAGGCACCATTTAAGTCCACTACGTGCAAACGCTGCGCACCCATGTCGCGCCACTGGCGCGTCATCGCTGCTGCGTCTTCAGAAAACACGGTGGCAGAATTCATTTCGCCCTGCTGCAAACGCACGCAAGCACCGTCTTTAAGATCAATCGCTGGAATAATTATCATGGCAAATTAGCTGCAAAAAATGAGTAGAAACGGCTTGGAAATTAAGTGGGTTGCCAATGCAGAAAATTTTTATATAACTGTAATCCTGCATGTTGGCTTTTTTCAGGGTGAAACTGCGTCGCAAAAATATTGCCACGGCTAATACTGGCACAAAACGGAACCTCATACTCTGCCACAGCATTAGTGACTGTGGGGTCAGTTGGGGCGCAATAAAAACTATGTACAAAATAAAAACGCTCGCCTGCTGCTACGTTTTGCCAAATTGGATGCGTGTGACTTACTGCGGTTGGCAACACTTGATTCCAACCCATGTGCGGCACTTTGTTGCTTGGGTTGCTGGGGCGAAAGCGTTTTACCGCACCGCTAAACAAGCCCAAGCCCGGCGTATGGCCTTCTTCAGAAATATCAAACAGCATTTGCATGCCCACGCACACACCAAAAAATGGCTTGCTTGCTGCAGCTTGCAACACCGCATCTTGCAGCCCGCTTTCGCGTAAATATTGCATGCAATCCGGCATAGCACCCTGACCTGGAAACACTACACGGTCGGCCGCCAGCACGTCGTCCACCCGGCTTGAAATTCGCACAACGGTATTGGCATCAGCGACGTGCGCGAGCGCTTTTTCAACCGAGCGCAAATTGCCCATGCCGTAATCAACCACGATAACTTGTTGCTTTCTCATAGCAGCTTACAAGCTTCCTTTGGTGGACGGCATAATGCCTTCCGCGCGCGCGTCGTGCTCGCAAGCCATGCGCAGCGCGCGGCCAAAGGCTTTGAAAATAGTTTCGGCTTGGTGATGCGAATTAACCCCGCGCAAATTATCAATATGCAGTGTGCACAGCGCATGATTGACGAAGCCTTGAAAAAACTCAATGCACAAATCCACATCAAAATCACCCACGCGCGCACGCGTAAAATCGCAATGAAAAAACAATCCGGGGCGACCCGACAAATCTAGCACCACGCGCGATAGCGCTTCGTCTAGCGGCACATAGGCGTGGCCGTAACGACGGATACCCATTTTATCGCCCAGCGCTTTGGTGAAGGCTTGACCCAAGGTAATGCCCACGTCTTCTACCGTGTGATGCGCATCAATGTGCAAATCACCCGTGGCTTTTAGGGTAATGTCGATCATGCCGTGGCGGCAAATTTGGTCGATCATATGATCCAAAAACGGCACGCCAGAATCGAGCTTGGCTACGCCTTTACCGTCTAAATTCACGGTTGCACTAATTTGCGTTTCTTTGGTATTGCGGGTTACTGCAGCGATTCTGTCCATAACTTTCTCAGCTTAAACTTTTACTAAAAATGCAGTTATTGCGGCAACAACTTGGGCGTTTTCTGCCGGCGACCCAACAGTGATTCTCAAGGTGTTACGCATTAAGGCATGCCCTGCGCCAGTGTGCTTTACTAAAATTTTGCAGCTAATTAAATAATTAAAAAGCGCAGCTGAATCCGGAACGCGCACCAACAAAAAATTAGCGTCGCTGGCAAACACGGTAACGTCTTTTATCGCCGCAAGGGCTACCGCAAACAATTGCCGATCGCGCACAATCAACGCTGCCTGCGCCGTGAAGCTGGCGTAGTATTTACACGCGACTAAACCTACCGCTTGCGTATACACATTGATATTGTAAGGCAAACGCACTTTTTCAAATTCATTTAGCCAACGCGGTGCACCGATCAACATGCCTAGGCGCAAACCCGCTAAACCTAATTTTGATACCGTTCGCATTAGCACCACATTAGTGTAGCGGCCAATTTCGCTTAGATAGGTGCGACTTGAAAACGCAAAATAGGCTTCATCAATTACGACTAAGCCACCGATTTTATGTGAGGCTTCAATGATGGTGTGCAGATCAGCATCACCAAACAAATTGCCCGTAGGATTATTTGGATACGCTATAAACGTAACTGCCGGGCGATGGCTTTCAATAGCTTGCAGCATCGCCGGCATATCTAATGAAAAATCTTGCTGCAACGGCACGCCCACATATTGCATCTTGGCGTAAAGCGCAATCATTTTAAACATAACAAATGCGGGTTCTACCGACAGCATGGTTGCAGGCTCGCCAGTTTTTAAACTTGCGCAAGCCGTGGCGGTGATTTGAATAATTTCATCACTACCATTACCCAACATAATGTCATGTTCAGCAGCAATACCCATTGCCTCGCGAAGCCCCTGTTTTAGGGCATCTGCAGCCGGTGACGGATAGCGATTAAGCGCTACTTCAGCCAACGCAGCTTGCATTGCGGGCTTAACATCCGCTGGCAAATCATAGGGATTTTCCATCGCATCAAGCTTCACCATGCCTGCCGCCGCCTGCACGTGATAGGCGGAAAGCTGTGCGATGTCGGCGCGAATCATGAGGCGTCGCTCTTGCTATTTAAGCGATATTCTGCGGCCAACGCGTGCGCCTCTAAGCCCTCGCTACGCGCAAGCGTTGCCGCCACCCGACCGAGCACTTGCGCGCCTTGCGCCGACACATCAATGATCGACGAGCGCTTTTGAAAATCATAAACGCCGAGCGGTGAAGAGAACCTTGCGGTGCGCGACGTGGGTAATACATGATTTGGGCCAGCACAATAGTCACCCAGCGATTCAGAGGTAAATTTGCCCATAAAAATCGCACCAGCATGGCGAATTTGCGGCAGTAATGCTTGTGAATCAGCCACCGATAATTCCAAATGTTCGGGTGCTATTTGATTCGATATTGCGCAAGCTTCGGCTAAATCTCGCACCAAAATTAGCGCGCCACGATTAGCCAAGGATGCCGCAATAATATTGGCGCGCGGCATGGTGGGCAACAATGCCGCCATCTCGGCTCGTACCGCTTCAATGTAGGCAAGGTCTGGACACAACATAATCGACTGCGCAATTTCGTCGTGTTCGGCTTGCGAAAATAAATCCATCGCCACCCAACGCGGGTTGGTCGTGCCGTCGCAAATGACTAAAATTTCGGAAGGCCCCGCCACCATATCAATGCCCACGGTGCCGAACACGCGACGCTTGGCTGCGGCCACAAATTTATTGCCAGGCCCGGTAATTTTATCGACTGCGGGCACGGTTTGCGTGCCGTAGGCAAGTGCTGCCACCGCCTGTGCACCACCAATACGAAACAGCCTGTCCACGCCCGCCAATGCAGCCGCTGCGAGCACTGTTTGGTTCATCTGCCCGTCAGGCGTCGGCGTGACCATAATAAG